>JBDKHS010000243.1:0-5524 GCA_039797505.1 Pseudomonadota bacterium
CGGGCAGCGACAAGGCAGTGACCGCCATCATAAACGCCAGTACCGTGCCCAAAGCTGCCCCTTTGGCGAGTAAAGCTTGCACAATCGGAATAATGCCCGCCGCGTTGGAATACATTGGAATCCCCACAATCACCGCCAAGGGCACAGACCACCAAGTCGCCCCCAGCAGCGAAGCTAGAAAGTTTTCAGGCACATAGCCATGAATGCCCGCGCCGACAGCAATTCCCAGCAACACATAAATCCAAACCTTGCCCACAATTTCGACCACGGCTTGCACGCCCAAATCCACACGCTCGGCGGCGGTTAAACCCATTTCGGGGTTGTCGTCCATTGGCGGGATTTTATAAACCCATTCTTCTACATATTTTTCCATGCCCAATTTGCCCAAAATATAACCTGAAATAATCGCAGTCAGCAGCCCCATTGCTAAATACAAGCCCGCGATTTTCCAACCAAATAAACTGAACAATAAACCCAGCGCGATTTCATTCACCATCGGTGCAGAAATCAAAAACGCAAAGGTCACGCCCAAAGGTACGCCAGCGGTTAAAAATCCAATGAATAAAGGTACGGCGGAACAGGAACAAAACGGCGTGACTACGCCAAGCAATGCCGCCAAAATATGGCTGGGTAAATTCGCTTTGCCTGCCAACACGGCCCGGGTGGATTCTGGGGTGAAAAACGAGCGAATCACGCCCATCAAGAAAATAATCAGCGTGAGTAAGAGTAAAACTTTGGGCGTTTCAAAAATGAAAAAGGCAAATGCCGCGCTGAAATGCTCGGTTTTAGACAAGCCAAGTAAGTCATAAACCAGCCAATCCGTGGCAAATTGCAGATTGAAATACACTGCAATCCACAGCAGCAACGCGCCACTTAGTTTTAATAACAGTTTTGTTGACATGATTTTTACTCGGAGGTGGCGCACAGTGTGGACATTTCAGGCGCGTTTTTTAAATGCTGGCGGTCGCTAAGAAAAGGTTCTTGATTTTGAATGCCGTTTAAGCTTTGTTGCAATACATCTAATGCCCATGCAGGCAATTGGGCGTGTAAGCGGTAATGCACCCAGACTCCTTCGCGGCGGTCTTGTAACACACGAGCGGCTTTTAGCGTGGCAAGGTGGCGGGAAATTTTGGGTTGGGATAAGTTCAAAGCTTCGGTAAGATTGCACACGCATAATTCACCGTGTTGCAACACCAGCATCACGCAACGTAAACGGGTTTCATCGGACAGGGCGCGAAATAGCATTTCTGGGAACATGATTAATCTTAATATGCTTATATACGGATAAGCATATATTAGTCTATTTGCGAACAGAATGCCAGTGTGGAATAGTGAGTAAGCCGTATAAAATACGGGTAAAATGCTGGCTTCTCAAAGACATTAACACAGGATTGTGAAGATGAGTTTACACGCAACAAGTTTAGAATGGTTGGCGAAAAATGCTTATGATTCCAATGATTGGAGTCAGCTTGATGCAAAAGGCAATCACGCGCTTGCTGCTGCGATTATGCAGGATGAAATGGTAGTGGCAAATGAATTGCTAGCATTAAAGGTGTTTGATGTGAACCAGCAAAATTCGGATGGGAATAATTGTTTATGGTTTGCCAGCTTTCGGGACAATGTTCCAATGATTGAGGCATTGATTAAAGCGGGCGTTGACATCAATCATCAAAATACCACAGGCGTGACTTGCTTGATGTATGCGGCTTCTGCCAGTAAAACGGCGGTGGTCAAGGCGTTATTAGCGCATGGTGCAGATTATCATTTTAAAAACCAAGATGATTTCACTGCCTTGGATTTTGCTGGGAATATTGAAATTCTGAAAATCTTGAAACCCTTGTTTAGCAAGAAATAATTTAAGATGAACGCTTGCAGAATGTGAAAGCTCTCAACGTTGGTAGTGCTCAATCACGCTTAACTCAAGACCTGCTAGGTTTTTAAAACCTAGCAGGTCTAATGCTCGATTTAAGCCTTCTCATGTTACGGGTAATGCTGTTACCTCGTTCCCGTGCACTGCCATTAAGTTAAGCGTAGAGTTTTGTATAACACGGGAATGTAAGGACTGTACTACAAGCACTGCCAGTCCTCATCACGCTTAACTTTTAACTTTGGATTTATTAAACTTTTAGCTCTTCATTATTCCGAACTCAGCTTAGTTTTAGGTATTAATGCTTGATTAGTAATGAACGAATCTCCAAGCTTTCTGCTCAAAACGAATAATGCTAAGATAAGCTACGCGCTGAACTCATTCCCCTTTACAAGAGGGCGAAAGCAAAAGTCTGTCATCATCCCACAAGCTTTAAAGCGCACCCTCTTTATCCAAGCGGAACGCTGTCAAAATAGCCCTGCTATCGCCGAACTTTTCACAGCCTCTCTTAAAAAACCAAGGAACTTATCCCGATGAGCGCAACGATTATCGAACAAGCAACACCCCGTTTACACCGTTCAGAATTAGCCGTGCCCGGCACCAACCCCGCTTTCTTTGAAAAAGCCGCACAATCTAACGTCGATTGCATTTTCTTAGATTTAGAAGACTCCATCGCCCCCGACGACAAAGAAGTGGCCCGTAAAAACATCGTTGCCGCTTTGAATGACATCGACTGGGGCACAAAGACGATGTTAGTGCGTATCAATGGCTTAGACACACAATACATGTATCGTGACGTGATTGAAGTCGTGGAAAACTGCCCCCGCTTAGACATGTTATTAATTCCTAAAGTGGGCGTGCCTGCGGACGTGTATGCTTTAGATATGCTGGTCACGCAAATCGAACAAGCGAAAAAACGCCAAAAACGTTTGGGTTTTGAAGTGTTAATCGAAACCGCTTTAGGCATGGCAAATGTTGAAGCAATTGCCCAATCCAGCAAACGCTTAGAAGCCATGAGTTTTGGCGTGGCAGATTATGCCGCTTCAACCCGCGCCCGCACCACGGTTATCGGCGGCGCACATCCTGAATATGGCGTGTTAACCGACAAAACCGCCGACGGCAGTGCCCGCGATTTCCATTGGAATGACATGTGGCATTTTGCACAAGCCCGCATGTTAGTGGCTTGCCGCGCTTATGGTTTGCGTCCTATCGATGGACCTTTTGGTGATTTCAGCGACCCTGATGCTTATGTGGCTGCCGCAAAACGCGCTGCAATTTTAGGTTTTGAAGGGAAATGGGCGATTCACCCCAGCCAAATCGATTTGGCAAACGAAGTGTTCAGCCCCAGCGAAGCCGAAGTGACCAAAGCACGTCGGATTTTGGAAGCCATGGCAGAAGCACAAAAGGCAGGAAAAGGCGCGGTGAGCTTGGACGGTCGTTTAATCGACATCGCCAGCATCAAGATGGCAGAAAATTTACTGCAAAAGGCACAAACGATTAGTAAGGCTTAATACCCTTCTTATCCATCCTTTGAAAAAGGGGGCTAGGAGGATTTAAAAATCTTTACTGAAGCCCCCAACCCCCTAAAGGGGGCTAAATATAAAAGATTTTGTTTTTAAGTCCCCTTTAGGGGCAGGGCAAGCGCATATAAAATTATGGAGTAGATGCGTTAAAATACAAAAATACTATATTTCAGTAAAGGAAGAAAAAATGTTGTCAAGTATAGGAGAACACGTCAGAGCAATAGAAGACCCGCGAGTCAGGGCAAGCGCATCATGGGGATTTTTTGCAGATACAAGGCGGGGCGAAAAGACAATAAACCCACTGAATTGCTGAATAAAATTTAGCAATTTTTAGAGCTAAGGATGATTCTGAGAAATGATAACAACAAGTACTTTTAGCCGAGCTAAAAAATTCCGAGGATAATTTGAATTAAAAACGGGGATTGCTATAAACTGGAAGAGTTATGTCGTTTCTACACAGAGAAAGAGAGTTTCTTAACAGAAATGGTGGGTCGTGTGCGGTTCGAACGCACGACCACCGGATTAAAAGTCCGATGCTCTACCGGCTGAGCTAACGACCCATCGCGTTAAGAAGTCGCCATTATACGAACATATTTTAAAAATGCAAGCAATTGTGTAAAAAAATTTTACGGCGCAAATTAAAAATTACATATCTCTCTGATTTAAAAATATTTTAACCGTCTTGTTTGCTACGAATAAAGCCGCCCTAAATTTAGGAAAAATTGTAGAATACCTCACTCAATTTCATTGCCATGCTGAATCTCAATGTCTCTCTATATTCAATTGCAACAAGCTAAAAGCGAAGAAGATGTAAAAGATATTTATATCAAAGCCTTGGGGTTAAAATCTTATACCAAAGGTTTAATTGACATCCGTACCGAAGAAATTTGGTTTGAAGCCAAAGACACAGGTAAGCATTCGAGCTATGCGATGTTTACCCAATTGCTGCATTATGTGCAAGACGCGTTGAATAAGGGTGAAACTATACCGCCTTTTCTCGCGGTGATTGACACCGAAAAAGCGGCGTTGATGAAAACCTCGGATGTGTTGCCGTTTTTGGAAAAGAAAACGGTGAAATGGGGCAAGTCTGCCAGCCAATACCCGAAACAAGCCTTAGATGAAGTTTCGGCGCATATCGGTACGCATTTTGTGTCATTCAGAATTGCGACCCATGAAGATGAATTTATTCATACGGTTAAAGAAGCGATTAAATCAGGCGATATTATTCGCACACAGATTACGCCCGATAATTTAAAACAGGTATTTGATAAATGGGTCGCGATGATCGGTCGCGAAATTGATGATGTGGGTGAAGAAGATTACGCGCTGCTATTTTTTGCCGATATGATGCACGACGGTACGCTGTCCACGCATGCCAATTTACCCGCCGAGTTGTTGCATAAGAATAACGCGCCCGTGTTCAGTTTGGGCGGACGCTTGTACGAATTAAATAATAAAGAAGGTTATCGCCAGTTTTGGCAAATTTACCATCGTCCGCCAAAATCGGAGTATCGCAATTATTTATTAGAGCGGCGCGATAGTTTAATTCCTTTGGATGAGCGCAGTTTTAAGGGGGCGTATTACACGCCGCTAAATGTGGTCGAAAAGGCTTATGACAAATTAACCGAAGTGCTGGGGAAAAACTGGCAGAAAAATTATATCGTGTGGGATATGTGTTGCGGCGTGGGCAATTTGGAAGTAAAGCATTCTAATCCGCGCAATATTTTCATGAGTACCTTGGATCAAGCGGATGTGGATGTGATGCAGGCGACGAAAACTTGCGTTGCTGCACATCGTTTTCAATATGATTATTTGAACGATGACATCACCGACGACGGCAAGATTGATTACAGTTTGACGAATAAAATTCCCCAAGAATTGCAACTGGCGATTAAAGAAGGGAAAAAGATTTTAGTGTTGATGAATCCGCCTTATGCGGAATCTGGCGCGGGAATTGGTGAAGGTAATAAAAGCTGTGTTGCTAAAACCAAATTCGCAGCAAGTGCAATGGCGAACTATGGAAAATCTAGCAATGAATTATTCACGCAATTTTTAGCCAGAATCGCCCTCGAAATACCCACGGCGACAGTCGCAATGTTTAGCAAGTTGAAATATGTCAACTCCCCCAATTTTG
>JBDKHS010000244.1:0-4865 GCA_039797505.1 Pseudomonadota bacterium
AGTATTTACGTCGAACTCAGGTTAATTAATTCAAAAAGCTTTATCTAGCGTAGGGTGGAATAGGCGCAAGCCGTATTCCACCGCAGTAATACAGTTACCGATTCAACTGCGTAACTCCTAATTCTGAAAATCCTTGAATCCTGTCAATTCTGATTCTGACAATCCTTGTCATTTTATTAACAAACATGTTTAAAGTCCCCTTTAGGGGATTTAGGGGCTTCTTTAGTGGTTAATGCCTATTTGATGACACACCCTAGAGTTATCACCTTTCTGGGTGGAATACGCTACGCTATTCCACCCTACGACTCAATTTTCTACGCTTTCTTAGCCCGAACTCAGGTTACATAAAATAATGAGTGTTTCAACTGCGTCATTTCTAATGAAATTATATTGATGACAAAGTGCTTCGCTGCTGAGAAAAATCTCAAGGCTGCTGTTTTGGTGTTTTAGCAGGTAAATTTTTGAGCAGTTCACGCACAGTATCTGCTGTGGGGTCTAGGCTTAACACTTTTTCAAAGGCGGCGCGGGCTTCGTCAAATTTGCCTTGTTGTTGGTAGATTGTGCCTACACGATAATACAACACGTCTTGTGACACATCCAAAGGCACGTGATGCACAATTAAGTTTTGATAAAGCTCCAAAGCGGCGGGTAATTGCCCCAATTTCAGATAGCACTGTGCGATATTATAGTGCACCATACTGTACTGATTAGGCTGTAAACTGGCAGCTTGAGTCAGCATTTCAAGGGCTTGTTGATATTGACCTATTTTGAAATACGCATTACCCACATTTATCCAAATTGCAGGTTTATCTGCGGTAAACGTCAGTACATAACTCCAAAAGACCAAATCATTTTTCCACACTTTGCTTTGTTGCACGGTGGCATAGCCCAATCCCACGCTGATGAATAATACCCCTATTCCTGCACTAATGCGCCGTAAGCCTTGTTGATGGAACAGTCCATAACTCAGTCCAGTGGCAACAATCAGATAAAACGGCAAGGTACTGATATAGCTATAACGGTCGGCAGCGGCTTGTGAACCCACCTGAATTAAGCCCAACACGGGGAGCAAACTGACCAAGTAAAATAACCAGCAAATTAACCATGCAAACTGGCGTTTATACCATGCGTAACTGGCTAAAATACTTAATAAAATTACAGCCGCAACAGCCATCAGTGCCAAGGGATTTTCAGTGATATGCTTATCCAAGGGATATAAGGGTGAAAGCCCAATCGGCAACAAAAACTTGGATATATATAACACGATGCTGTCAAAAGCATTCAGCACGCGCCCTGCAATGCTGACTTTTTCTAACGAAATAATTGCAGTGGCTTGATGTTGCGCCAATATCGTGAACCACGCATCGAGTAAGCTGCCTAAGAAAAATGGGATTTTCTCAATTCCCAGTTTTAATAAAGATTCTTGGCGAGGGCTGCCTGTCCAACACGTGCGCTGCAAAGGATAAATATCTAAAAGCAGCAAAACCACGGGTAAAGTCACTGCCATTGGTTTTGACATCAAAGCAAGGCAAAAACACAATAAGCTGAGCAGATAATCGCGCGGACGGCGCGTTTGAGCATAATTGAGATAAATGTGAATGCTGAGCAAACTGAAAAACAAAGAAAGGACATCTTTCCGTTCTGCAATCCACACCACAGATTCCACATGTTGAGGATGGATTCCAAACCACAATGCGGCAAGGGCTGCAATCCATAAATTTCGGTTTTCTGTGGCAGCGAAGGGGTTATGTAATTTCAATAATTGCAGAGCTAATAAGAAAAAAAGCACGGTATTTGCACTGTGCCACAACGAATTCGTGAGATGAAAACCCCAAGGATTCAAACCATAAAGCGCGTAATCAATGGCATAAGAAAACCAAGTCAGGGGATGCCAGTTAGCGACTTCAAAACTGGTCAACATTTGCCAAAGATTTTCCCAAGCTAATGACCGAATCATTTTGGGTTCAATGACATATAACTGAGTATCCCAAGTTAAAAACTCAGCATTGAGACTGGGATAATACACCCCAAAACTGATAATAAATAACAGTCCACTGAGTAATAGCAAAATACGATTTGAAAAAGCGAATGTCACAGTTAAACCTTTGTATTAGAATAAATGATTGAGCAGTAATTCTTGTCAGAATCAGGCGTTACAGGATTATCCGAATTAATGAGGATTAATAAGCCCTTTACAATTTTTGGTAGTGCTCAATAAATAGGGGCAAATGCAGAGTTAATCACGCCCTTTGCCAAAGGGGATGATCACGTTAAAAACTGGGGATTTCAACAAGTAAGGATATGTTTTGGGGAGGTTAAAAAACAGCATTTCGCTACAGATGGGCTATATATCAGCAAGAGTATTCTGATAGGCTTGGTAATAATAAATCGTGCTGAACCGTAATTCACTTAATTTCATCAATTACGGTTCAGCACCGCCAGAAGTTTTACCGATACAACCACACCCGCATCAACGAAACCAGCTTATCCATATCCACAGGTTTCGCCAAATAATCATTTGCCCCTGCTTCAATACATTTCGCCTTATCGCCTTTCATCGCCTTTGCAGTCAGCGCGATAATCGGCAATTTGCGGAAACGCTCTTGGGCGCGAATGTGGTGCATTGCCTCATAACCATCCATTTCAGGCATCATAATATCCATGAGAATAATGGAGACATCTTTGTTGTTTTCCAAAGAAGTCAGAGCCTCTCTACCATTTTTGGCAATCAGCACTTCCATATTCTTTTCTTCCAACACCGTTGCCAATGCGAAAGTGTTACGCATGTCATCATCGACCACCAACACTTTTTTCCCCGTCAGAATCGCTTCTTTATCATGCACCATGCGCAACATGCTGCGTTTTTCTTTGGGCAAATTGGCTTCCAATTGATGCAAGAACAAAGTCGCTTCATCTAACAAACGTTCTGGCGAGCGCACCGATTTAATCGTGACATTATCCGCACAATGGCTGGCGATGGCTTCCTCTTCACGGCTCAATTCGCGATCGGTGTACAAAATCACCGGCACTTGTGACAAGGAGTCATCCGCATACAGTTTTTCAAGGAATAACGTACCTTGACGTTGTTCGACATCCGCATCGACAATTAAACAATCCACATTTTGCTGTTGCAGATATTGAAAAGCCGCATCCCGCGTTTCCACGGTGGTCGATTCCACATTCATATCACGCACTAATTCCAGCAATTGCTTTTCGCGGCTGACGCTGTCAGACAGAATTAATAATTTCTTCAAAGCCTTAGAGGCAAATTGTTCAATTTTCTTAAACGCATCGCTCAGTTCTGCCATGCTCACAGGCTTCAGTAAGAAGCCAATCGCGCCCATGCGTTTTGCGTCCATGCCTTGGTCTGAACCCGAGACAAAATGCACAGGAATATGGCGGGTGTCAGGATTACTTTTCAGTTTTTCCATGACCGTCCAGCCGTCCACTTTGGGCAAGCCCACATCCAAAATAATCGCGGTGGGTTTATAGCATTCCGCCAATTGCAAACCAATGCGCCCATCTTCTGCAAGCAAGCATTTGAATTGCTTTTCATGCGCCAAGTCCATGAGAATACGGGCAAAATTACGATCATCTTCCACAATCAGCAAAGAACGGTCATCCAGTTCTAAATCTTCGCGATCATCGGGAACTTCGTTATTTTCTTGGGGAATACTGCTGGCTGGCGCAGGCTCTGTTTCCGATGTAACGGGTGTGGCGGGGGCAATTTCCTGCGGATGAGTTTCCTCGTGCGTGCTGACAAACGCCTGTGGCAATTCGACTCGACTGCTCGTACTGGGAGGCGTTAAAAATTGCGGGGGAGGTGGCACGTGATCGTTGCCCGTTATGTTCACAGTGCGCATGCTTGGCATTTCACTGCGTTTTAAGGCTTCTTGCGACAAGGCAGCGCTGTAAGTGTCTGGCAAATAGAAAATAAAGGTACAGCCTTTACCCTCTTCACTGAACAGCATAATTTCCCCGCCCAACAAGCGCGACAATTGGCGTGAAATCGATAAACCCAAACCAGTGCCGCCATATTTACGGCTGGTTGTGCCATCGACTTGTTGGAAGGCTTCAAAAATTAAGCCTTGTTTATCTTTCGGAACACCAATTCCCGTGTCACGCACTGCAATGGCAATACTTTGATCAGCATCTAATTTAAGCCACGCCACTTCAGAACGTGCAGGACGGCGAATTTCTAAAGCAACCTCGCCTTGGGCGGTGAACTTGAATGCATTTGACAATAAATTATTGAGAATTTGCTTCAAGCGTTGCGAGTCGGTGTAAATAAAATCAGGCAATCTTTCACCCAAACTCACTTGGAATTTCAGGTGTTTTTGTTCAGCAATGTGGTTGAACTTTTGCTGAATGACTTCCACGATTTCTTTAATGTTGTACTCTTCAGGATGAACTTCTAACTTGCCCGCTTCGACTTTGGACAAATCCAAAATATCATTGATTAATGCCAACAAATCTGCGCCCGCGCTGTGAATAGTGCGGGCGTATTCGATTTGGCGACTGGTCAGGTTGTTTTCCTTATTATCAGTCAACAATTGCGCCAGAATTAACAAGCTGTTCAAGGGGGTACGCAATTCGTGCGACATATTTGCCAAGAATTCTGACTTGTATTTGCTGGCAATTTCGACTTCGCGGGCTTTCTTTTCAATCGCTTGTTGCGCTTTTTCCAAGTAGGTATTCTTCTCGCGAATTTCTTCTTTTTGCTGTTCCAAATCACGGGTGCGTTCTTCCAATTCTTCATTGGTTTGGCGCAATTCTTCTTGCTGACTTTGCAATTCTTCCGCTTGGCTTTGCAATTCTTCGGTTTGGGTTTGGGTTTGTTGCAGTAATTCTTGCATTTGGGTGCG
>JBDKHS010000245.1:0-3046 GCA_039797505.1 Pseudomonadota bacterium
ATACTTGACAACATTTTTTCTTCCTTTACTGAAATATAGTATTTTTGTATTTTAACGCATCTACTCCATAATTTTATATGCGCTTGCCCTGCTGGCATTCCGCTTTGCTGCATACGGGCGACAAATTACTGATAGAATCATTGATGGAGGATGTAGAGGTCTCATTTCCTAACTACATCATTGCACACAGATCAAACAAGGAAAACAATATGAAAAGATCGCTAATTGTGATGGGGTTGTGCCTTACAATTTTAGGCTGCCAAAGTACACCTAAACCAGAAATCGGACGGAATTTAGAATTACGTGAACTTGCCACGGCACAGAAATTAGAAAGTTTACGCACCGACCCTGCCGCCCTGACTCAATTTTTGAAAACCATGCCCAAAGGTGCAGATTTACATAACCATCTCTCGGGCGCAGTCACAACCGAGCGTTTAATTGAATGGGCGATTGCGGATAATTTATGTGTTGACCCCAAAACATGGACGGCGGGCTCGTGCAAATTAAAACCCTTGCCCATTGCCAAAGCCGCCACGGACAAAGCCTTATATCAAACTTTATTAAGCCAGTGGTCTATGGATAAATTTCAAGGTCCTTTATTAGCCGCCCATCAGCATTTTTTTGATGCCTTTGGAAAATTCTCGGCGGTGTTGTCAGATGAACGCACTGATGATGCGATTGCCGATGTGCTCGCAACCGCAGGAAAACATCATCAAATGTATGTCGAACTGATGCAAGGGTTTGGCGCAAGTCAAGTCAGCTCGTTGGGCGAGAAATATTTACCCGCAAGCGATGCTTGGACAGAAGCCAATTTACTAGAAAAACGCAAACAAATTATTGCCGATCCGCTGTTCCGTAGCACGCTCACTAAAAATGCCGCTAATTTAAAAATCGCCCTTGAAGGAGCACGTAAGTTATTGAGTTGTGATAAACCTGCGCCTGATTTAGGCTGTGAGGTTGAAGTGCGTTTTCTGGTTTCTGCAAATCGCACCAAAGACAGAGGCGCAGTCTTTGCCCAATGGGTTTATGGCTATGAATTAGCACAAGCCACCCCGCTGGTGGTGGGTGTCGAATTGGTTTCGCCCGAAGAAGCCCCGAATTCCTTACGCTATTACGATGATGAAATGTACGCATTGAATGTATTGCAGCGTTTCAATCAAGCCGATGCTTCGCGCACGACGGTGCATATTGCCTTACATGCAGGCGAGTTAATTCCTGAAGTTTTACCTGCCACTCCTGCGGGACAAGCACATCTTAAATATCATATTCGTCAGGCTATTGAAGTGGCTAATGCGGAACGAATTGGGCACGGCACTAATGTGTTAGAAGATGAGAAACCGCTCGAATTATTACAACTCATGCGTGAAAAAAACGTGTTGGCAGAAATTTGTCTGACCTCTAATTTCGTTTTGCTGGGCAAATCGGGCAGCAGTCATCCCGTGAATACGTATTTAGAGCACAATGTGCCCGCTGCTTTGGCAACCGATGATGAAGGTATTTTGAGAAATAATATTACCGATGAATTTGTGCGGGCGGTGACGGTGCAGCATTTGGAATATCCCGCCTTGAAGAAGATGGTGCGTAGCAGTTTGGAACACAGCTTTTTGCCTGGAGCCAGTCTTTGGAAAATTGCAGACCAGTTTGATCAAGTGGCAGATGCTTGTGCAGGTGAGGTTTTGGGCAGTGCTAAACCCGCCGAAGCTTGTGCGCATTGGTTGAATACACATAAACGTGCTGCCATGCAGTGGAAATTGGAAAGTAAATTCAACACGTTTGAAAATACAGTGACCCCTCAGTTATAGCCAAGTTGGATTGACTTGCACCAAGCTAACCCACAAATTTAGAGGCGAGTCCCAAAGTATTTTTAAACTGCTTAAAGAAGCCCCTAAATCCCCTAAAGGGGACTTAAAAGCTTGTTAATCTTTATCTTTAGCCCCCTTTAGGGGGTTGGGGGCTTTCTTTAAAGCGACTTTGATATTCTCCTCGGGACAGGGAGGATTTAAAAATCTCAAAAGTTCAACAGCATTCAAAAGCAATCGACTTTTCCGATGTTGCAACACAATATTGCCTAGCGGCTCAATAAAATTTCTAAATTTCAGGCTTTATTTACCGAATATCGGCAGATTGATGGTTAATTCAGGTTGCCAATTTTCCGTTTAGTGTTAAAATTACCACAATATGTTGTAAAATTATGATACTGCTGCTGGGAGTAATCGCTCACTTTAGGTAAACTTAAGGTCAGTTCTATGGGCAATTCATATTTTGCAATAACTCCTGTCATAAACAGCCCGTTTTAGGTAGAATATGACTATGAAGTATCCCTCCCCACTTTAAACGTCGTGTTTATTACCCTTTATAAGTAAGTGATTACTGTCACCATGACTATTCCTTCGACAGGGCAATAAGTTTGTAAGACCTAGCCAATTAGCATTAGATTCAAGTGTGATTTCATTCGGAGAACCATATATTATGAGTGAAAAGATCGTCTATGTCTCAGACGCGACTTTTTCAGTAGAAGTATTAGAAGCCAATCAGCCCGTGCTCGTAGACTACTGGGCAGAGTGGTGTGGTCCTTGCAAAATGATTGCCCCCATCTTAGACGAAATTGCAGAAAGCTATGATGGAAGGCTTAAAGTTGCCAAGTTGGATATAGACAGCAATGCTGAAACCCCTCCCAAATTTGGGATTCGGGGTATTCCTACCCTGATGTTATTTAAAGCCGGTCAAGTCGTTGCGACGAAAGTGGGCGCATTATCAAAAAGCCAACTGACCGCTTTTATTGATAGTCATTTGTAGTCTTTTGTTAGAGTTACCCACACCCCCGCCTGCAACTCAGGCGTGTGGCTGTTTGGGAATGCGACTGACGTGTGCAACACACGGCAAGGATGGACAGCTCTCTTAAACCCCATTCACCTGCTTTTTAATGGTGTTTATTCACTCACCTTAACCCTGCCCACGCTCAAGCCACCATCCATTGATGAATCACCCGCATCCAATCCCAACATGAGAGTATGCATCATAGTTGAGCATCCCCCTTGATGTCTTC
>JBDKHS010000246.1:0-18448 GCA_039797505.1 Pseudomonadota bacterium
GGTTTAGCGGTCACCGCAGGTGCACGCGCTGCAATTGAAGCTGCAAACGGCAGTATCGAGGACTAAGTGGCTATCAGCGGCTTATCGGGCAGTGAATTAGGAAAACTAGGACGGCTCACCGAGCTTAGACAACGTCTGTTGTTTCTGTTAGGTGCGCTAATTGTATTCCGCATCGGGACATTTATCCCCGTACCCGGAATTGACCCAGTTGCCTTAGCGCACATGTTTGACCAGCAACGTGGCACCATTCTGGACATGTTCAACATGTTTTCAGGGGGCGCATTAGAACGTTTCTCGGTCTTCGCGTTAGGGATTATGCCCTATATTTCTGCCTCCATTATTATGCAATTGTTGACGATTGTTTCTCCGAAACTCGAACAATTGCGTAAAGAAGGGGAGTCAGGTCGGCATAAGATTACACAATACACACGATATGGCACGTTAATCTTAGCCACTGTTCAAGCGTTGGGTGTTGCAATTGCCTTAGAAAGTCAAAATGTTGTGATTGAATCAGGCATTGGTTTTCGGGTTACTGCAACCGCAACCTTGGTCACAGGCACTTTATTTTTAATGTGGCTGGGCGAACAAATTACGGAACGCGGCATTGGTAACGGAATTTCCATGATCATCTTTGCAGGGATTGTGGCAGGTTTACCCCAAGCGATTGGAGGCACGTTAGAATTAGCCCGCACGGGTGAAATGCACCTCCTGACCGTTTTATTATTGTTTGTCATTGTGTTAGCAGTCACAGCCTTCGTGGTGTTTGTGGAACGTGGTCAACGGCGTATTACCGTCAATTATGCGAAACGCCAAATCGGAAACAAATTGTACGCAGGGCAAAGCAGCCATTTGCCTTTGAAGCTCAATATGGCAGGTGTGATTCCACCTATTTTTGCATCAAGTATCATTCTTTTCCCCGCAACGCTGGGGGGATGGTTTGGAAGTGCTGAAGGCATGGGATGGTTAAAAGAACTTTCTCAAACGCTTTCACCCGGTCAACCCTTATATGTGATGCTGTATGCTGTTGCCATTATCTTCTTCTGTTTCTTCTATACCGCCTTGGTATTTAATCCCAAAGAAACCGCAGATAACCTCAAGAAATCGGGAGCGTTTATTCCAGGGGTGAGACCCGGTAAACAAACTGCCGAATATATTGACAGAATCATTTCACGGCTGACCTTAGCAGGGGCGATTTATATCACCGCCGTTTCCTTGTTGCCAGAGTTTTTACATTTACAATGGCACGTCCCATTCTCATTTGGGGGAACTTCTCTGCTAATTATCGTCGTCGTGGTCATGGATTTCATGGCACAGGTGCAAGCCCATTTGATGTCACATCAATATGAAGGGCTGATGCGGAAAGCAAATTTACGTGGAAATCGCCCAATATTGCGCTAATGCGTGTGGAGATGAGAAATGAAAGTTCGGGCTTCAGTAAAGAAAATTTGTCGCAATTGTAAAATCATTCGCCGTAAGAACATCGTGCGCGTTATCTGCACCGATGCACGGCATAAACAACGGCAAGGTTAAAGGTTGAAATTGATGATGAAACTGTATAAAATTTCACACTTTTTTAACTCTAGCCACCGCTTAGGGGAATAATTATGGCACGTATAGCGGGTATCAATATCCCAGTTCAAAAACATACGGTCATTGCCTTGACGGCGATTTATGGTATCGGTCCTACACGCGCGCGTCAGATTTGCGCTGCAGCAGGTATAGCCCCTGATGTAAAAGTCAAAGAATTGACTGAAAGTCAATTGGAAACCTTGCGTACAGAAGTTGCCAAATTCAACGTAGAAGGTGACTTGCGCCGTGAAATCGCAATGAATATCAAACGCTTGATGGATTTAGGCTGCTATCGCGGCATCCGGCATCGGCGTGGTTTACCAATGCACGGTCAACGCACTCGCACCAATGCTCGTACCCGTAAGGGCCCTCGTAAAGCGATACGTAAGTAAAATCACGGACACACTATGGCAAAGACAGCACCAGCAGCAGCACGTACCCGCAAACGGGTAAAAAAGACGGTAACGGATGGGATCGCCCACATCCATGCCTCTTTTAACAATACGATCATCACGATTACCGATCGTCAAGGCAATGCCCTCGGTTGGGCAACGTCAGGTGGTAGTGGTTTCCGTGGTTCACGGAAAAGCACCCCCTTCGCAGCGCAAGTCGCTGCCGAGCGCGTCAGCAACGTGGTCAAGGAATTTGGTTTGAAGAATCTGGAAGTCCGTATTAAAGGACCAGGTCCAGGTCGTGAATCCGCAGTTCGTGCCTTAAACGCTAATGGCTTTAAGATTATCAGCATTGTGGACGTGACACCGATTCCCCATAACGGTTGCCGCCCACCGAAAAAGCGTAGAGTCTAAGGAGAGCGCGCATGGCAAGATATTTAGGTCCTAAGTGTAAGTTAAGCCGCCGTGAAGGGGTTGACTTATTTTTAAAGAGTCGTGCACGTGCCTTAGACAGCAAGTGCAAATTAGATAAAGTACCAGGGCAACATGGGGATAAGCGTCAACGTTTATCTGACTATGCGACCCAGTTACGTGAAAAGCAAAAATTACGTAGATTATATGGCGTGTTAGAACGTCAATTCGCAAACTACTACGCAACCGCGAGCAGCCGTAAAGGTTCTACGGGTGAAAACTTGTTGCGTTTGTTGGAATGCCGTTTAGACAACGTGGTCTATCGTATGGGTTTTGCAGTCACTCGTGCAGAAGCTCGCCAATTAGTCAGCCACAAGGCAATTGCTGTAAATGGCAAGACGGTGAACATCGCTTCTTACCAAGTGCACGCTAAAGACGTAATTAGCATTCGTGAAAAGAGCCGTACTCAATTGCGGATTAAGGCATCCTTAACCAGCGCACAAGAATATGGTTTCCCCGAATGGGTTGAAGTAGATAGCGATAAGATGCAAGGGGTTTTCAAAGCAGCGCCTGAGCGTATGGAATTGCCTAGCGACATCAACGAACAACTCGTTGTTGAGTTGTACTCGAAGTAATCCTTTGTCTCTTCAAGAGGGAATGCTATGCAATCCAATCTCACGGAATTATTAAAGCCGCGTGTGGTGAATGTTAAGAAACTCAGCGACACCACCGCCGAAGTTACCTTAGAACCATTAGATCGGGGTTTTGGATACACTTTAGGCAACGCCCTCAGACGAGTGCTGCTATCATCTTTACCTGGGGCTGCGATTGTCGAAGCCAAAATCGATGGGGTGTTACATGAATACACCACCATCGAAGGGGTACAAGAAGATGTGACGGAAATTTTGCTCAATCTTAAAGGCGTTTCAATCCGTATGCACGGACGCAGTGAAATGTTATTGCGGTTGAGTAAAAAAGGACCCTGTACGATTTACGCTTCTGACATCGCAACCGATCATGATGTCGAAATCATGAATCCTAAACATGTCCTTGCGAACCTGACCAAATCAGGTGAATTGAGCATGGAATTGCGTGTGGTTTTAGGACGGGGTTATCGTCCTGCCAGTCAGCGTCTTGAAGAAGAAACGCCGATTGGCAGTTTAAAGTTAGATGCCTCCTTTAGCCCCGTGATTCGGGTTGCTTACCGTGTCGAAAACGCACGGGTGGAACAACGCACGAACTTAGACCGACTCATTATTGAGTTGGAAACCAATGGTACGATTGATCCAGAACCCGCCATCCGTCAAGCAGCGAGCATTTTACAAGACCAGCTTTCCGTGATTGTCGATTTACAAGGCAAAGTGGAAACTGAAAGTAAGCCTGAACAAGTGGATATTGACCCCATTCTCCTGCGTCCTGTGGACGAACTCGAGTTGACGGTACGTTCTGCTAATTGTTTGAAGGCAGAGAATATTTACTATATTGGTGATTTGATCCAAAAGACGGAAAACGAGTTGTTAAAGACTCCAAACTTGGGCAAAAAATCCCTGACGGAAATCAAAGATGTCTTAGCCTCACGGGGCTTGTCATTAGGGATGCGTTTGGATAATTGGCCACCGCCCGGACTTTACGATCAAACTCAAAGCCATTCTTGATTAGGATAGAATTATGCGTCACCGTCTTTCTGGAAAACAGCTTAATCGTAACAGCAGTCACCGCAAAGCTTTGTTTAAAAACTTAGCAGCGGCGTTAATGCGTCATGAAATCATTACCACGACCTTACCTAAGGCTAAAGAACTACGCCGTGTGGCAGAACCTTTAATCACCTTGGCAAAGGAAGACACCGTTGCCAAGCGTCGTTTAGCTTTTGCACGCTTGCGTGATCGTGAAATTGTGACCAAATTATTCAACGAATTAGGGCCTCGTTATAAGGCTCGTCCCGGTGGTTATTTACGCATTCTGAAATGCGGTTTCCGTCCCGGCGACAAAGCTCCTTTAGCTATCGTTGAATTAGTTGACAGACCTGACGCTGTACAAGCTTAAGTAAAGCCGAGGGAAACCTCGGTTTTTTTATGCCACCCCGCCTTTCTGTTGTTATCATCACTAAAAACGCTGCTGTCCATATTACCCGTTGTTTAACTTCGGTGAGTTGGGCTGATGAGATTATCATTCTCGATTCAGGCAGCGTCGATGATACTCTCACCCGCGCTCGCGTTTTCACCGACAAAGTTTTTATTAATTCCGACTGGCAAGGCTTCGGGGTGCAAAAAAATCGCGCCTTAAGTTATGCACAAGGCGACTGGATTTTATCCCTTGATGCGGATGAAGAAGTCACGCCTGCATTAAAACAACAAATTTTAACTGCTGTAACCCAGCAACACACTGCTTTCCAAATCCCGCGCCAATCTTGTTACTGTGGACGTTGGATTGAACACAGTGGCTGGTCGCCCGATTACGTGCTACGCTTATTTCAACGCGATGCCGCCCGCTTTAGCGATGACCTTGTGCATGAACAATTGCAACTGTTGACAGGCACGCAAGGCACATTAAACACGCCCTTATTGCATTATTCGTTTTCGTCTTTGGAAGAAGTGCTCGCCAAAGTCGATGCCTATTCCACTGCCAGCGCGCAAATGCGTTTCCAACGCGGCAAAGGCGGCAGTTTACGCCAAGCGATTTTTCATGGACTGTGGACATTTTTCCGCACGTATATTTTACGGGCTGGCTTTTTAGATGGGCGTGAAGGCTTCATGTTGGCAGTCTCGAATGCAGAAGGCACGTACTACCGCTATTTAAAACTAATGTATTTACAAGAACATGCGACCAAAAAATCTGAGCATCATTCTCACCACTTATAATCGTCCCAGTACACTGGCTTTGGTGTTGCAGGCGTTACAGGTTCAAGAATTACAGAATGTTAGTTTTGAAGTGATTATCGCCGACGATGGTTCTACCTCGGAAACCCGCGAGTTAATCAAACAACTCAGCCCCCAACTCAATTTTCCTGTGCAACATCTTTGGCAAACTGATGAAGGTTTTCGCGCGGCGATGGCGAGAAATCGGGCTTTAGCGGTGGCGCAGGGCGAATATATTATTTTTATGGATGGCGATTGTGTGCCTTTTCCTGATTTTATTCAACGGCATGTGCACTTAGCGGAAAAAAATTGGTTTGTGGCGGGTAATCGAATTTTGCTCGGCGAGCATTTGACTTTAGAAATTATCAGCACCCAAGAAGCGTTTTGGACATGGAAGGCAAAGCAATGGGTACAGCATTATTTTCAAGGGGGAATTAATCGTTTATTGCCCTTGTGGCGTTTGCCTGATACTTTTTTGCGGAAACGTCAGCCAAAACGTTGGCAAGGGGCAAAAACTTGTAATTTAGCAGCGTGGCGCACCGATTTGATTAAAATCAATGGCTTTGATGAAAGTTTTCAAGGTTGGGGACATGAAGACGCTGATTTAGTAGTGCGTTTAATTCGTAGTGGGGTGTTCCGTAAACAGGGGCGTTTTGCCGTGCCTGTACTGCATTTGTGGCATCCCGAACAAGACCGCAGCCATGAAGCCGATAATCGGCAACGTTTGCAAACGATTTTGAAAACCTCGCATACCTTGGCTAAAAAAGGATTGAATCAATATACTGCGTCACAGGCTTTGAACAGTAAGTAAATTCGTATGCTACAGGATTCAAGGACTGGCAGTGCTCCAAGCACTGCCAGTCCTAAAATTCAAACTAGGTTTCAAAAACCTAGATAGTCTTGCTTAAGAACGACTTTCCTCGACATACTGCGCTTTTTGCGCCAACAATGCCGCTTTCAATTGTAATAATACAGGATTTAAACATGTAGTCAGCGTGCGGGCTTGTACTAAACTGTGATTACGAGCCGCTGTTTCTAATTCTAAACACAATTGTACAATTTGCGACGCGCCCATGTTCACGCTACTGCCTTTCAACTTATGCGCTGCCATGTATAAAGTTTCATAATCCTCACTGTCTACTGCCTGATGTACAGCGTTGATATAATTCGGCACTTCCTGCAAATATAAATCAATTAAACGCGCCACCCCCCGCGTCCGCATTTCGAGACGCAATTGTGCCAAATAATGCAGGTCTAGCACTGCTTGTTGCTGATGTATCGAAGGCGATAACTGTGGCGGTAACAGGCTGGGACGTGCAATCGGTTTCACATACAAATGCGGCAACCAATGGCGCACCATCGCATACAAGTCTTGGATTTTAATCGGTTTGCTTAAATAATCATCCATGCCACTTTGTAAACAGCGTTCTTTATCGCCCTGCATTGCATTGGCAGTGAGTGCGATAATGGGCGGCGGCTTGGGAATCTTATGGTGCTGAAACCAAGTTTTGAGTTGTTGGGTGGCAGCGAAACCGTCCATAATCGGCATGTGGCAATCCATTAGAATTAAATCAAAATGTTGCTGTTGCACCGCGAGCAAAGCTTGCTGACCATTTTCCGCCCAAGTAATGTGCGCGCCCAAATTTTTAAGCATTTCTGAGGCAACTTCTTTATTGATTAAATTATCTTCAGCCAACAGCACATGCCAGTATTGGCTTGTCATCAGCGAGATTTTCTTCTCATCTTCACTCACTGTGATGCTTTCGGTTTTAACCAGCCCCATAGTTTGCAATAAGGCATTGAACAAATTGCCCTGATTCACAGGCTTGTGCAGGCATAAATTAATTAATTGCTTCAACTCGTCGCCGCTGTGCATCTGATAAACCGAGGTCAGCATAATAATCGGCAACTGGCTCAATTGCGGAATTGCACGAATATGCCGCGCTAACTCCACCCCGTCCATATCAGGCATCATGTAATCAATAATCGCTAAATCATAAGGATGCGACTGTAGCAGACTGTCTTTTAAACGCTGTAAACCCTGCGCTCCACTGAGTGCGGTTTCTGCAACCAGCCCCCAGTGCTGGATTTGCGCCTGTAAGATTTCACGGTTGGTGGCGTAATCATCGACAATTAACACCCGCAATTGTTGCAATTGCTGACTGTCTACTTTATGCGCTTCCAACAGACTGGGCAAACTGCGGCAGGATTTATCAAAACTCAGGTTGAACCAGAAAGTGCTGCCTTCCCCTAACGCGCTATGCACCCCAATATCACCGCCCATCATTTGAATTAAACGCCGTGAAATCGTCAAACCCAAACCTGTGCCGCCAAAACGCCGCGTTGTCGAGCTATCTGCTTGTGAAAAAGCTTGAAATAAATGTTTAATCGCATCGGGATTGATGCCAAGCCCAGTATCGGTCACTTCAAAACGTAAACTGACACATTGAGCGCAGTCTGCAACCATGCTCACCGTCAGCACAATTTCCCCTTGCTCGGTGAATTTCAGTGCGTTGCCGATGAGATTATTTAACACTTGTTTTAAACGACTGGGGTCGCCGTGCAAATAACACGAGGGCATTTGTTTGGGCATGCGGCAGGCAAGTTTTAAACCTTTGCTATATGCCGCAATGCCAAATAAATCAATCACTTCATTGGTAATCCGAGTTAAATCGAATTCGATGTGTTCTAACACCAATTTACCCGCTTCAATTTTAGAAAAGTCTAAAATATCATTGATAACATTGAGTAAATTTTCCCCCGAAGTTTTAATCATTTCCGCATAACGCTGTTGTTGCGGGTTCAGGGAGGTATTAGAGAGCAAATCAGTGACACCAATCACGGCATTCATCGGCGTGCGAAT
The DNA here is from genome assembly GCA_039797505.1 of Pseudomonadota bacterium. Lineage (GTDB taxonomy): Bacteria > Pseudomonadota > Gammaproteobacteria > Beggiatoales > Beggiatoaceae > JAQTYU01. The sequence continues at coordinate 8,091 of JBDKHS010000246.1, forward strand.
TTCGTGGCTCATCGCGGCCAGAAATTCACTTTTGGCGAGATTGGCAACTTCTGCCAATTCTTTGGCTTGACGCAATTCAGCTTCACCGCGTTTGCGCAGACTGATGTCGCGGGTAAAAATTAAAAATACTTTTTCTTCTGCGATTTGTACCAAGTTGCTGCTGACTTCAACATCCAGCACCGAGCCTAAACAATGCGTTAAGCGGGTTTCAAAACGCGCAGTGTGTTTGGTAATCAACGCGCTCAAAATATGTTCTAGTGAATCGACGGCATCGGGGGCGGCAATTTCTGCCAAATACGTGCCTAATAAATATTCGCGGTTGTGACCCAATAAGGTACAAAACGCAGGATTCACTTCAAAAAAACGCCCGCTTAAATCGGTCATGCAAAAACCATCCATCGAGCTTTGTAAAATCGAGCGATTTTGTTGTACTTGTTTTTGCAGGGCTTGTTCGGTGCGCTTGTATTCGGTGATGTCAATAAACACGTTGACCGTGCCGATTAATTCATTGCGTTCATTAAACAGCGGGGTGTATTTGGTTTCAAATGCCAGCTCTTTGCGCCACAGCACGCTGGAAAAAGTCTCTCCGTTTAAGGCGCGTTGAATATCGGCTATGACATGCGGATAATTACGATTGAGTTCAAATGCAGATTTTCCAACCAGTTCATCTTCCTGCAAATTGAATAAACTCAGACCTTTACCACGCGAGAAGGTGTAAATACCACGCTTGTCGATAATAAATAAACTAATCGGGGTGTTGCTAATCACAGTTTGCAAATAATGCTCGCTGTTGCGCAAGGCAATTTCATGTTGATGCAAACTGTCGGCGGTTTTTTTGCGACTGGTGATGTCGCTGATTGTGCCGAGCACGCGTGTGGATTCGCCATTTTCATCACTGACTAAATGTCCGTGCATATAAACCCAGCGTGTTTTTGCGGTGGCATCGAGTACGCGGAATTCTAAAGAATAATCTGAAATACGTTGTTCAATATAGGCGCAACTGGTTTGATGAACTTGTTCATAATCTTCGGGATGAATAATGGCACGCCATTCATCATGGCTCAGTGGTATCGTGCTGGGTAAATAGCCCAGTAAACTGATAAAGTGCGGGTCTAAATATAAAGATTTTTGGATAATACCGTAATCAAAAATGGCGGTTTTGCTGGCACTCACCGCCAAGGCATAACGTTCTTGGCTTTCTTGCAAGGCGTGGGTGGTGGTGATATAGGCAGTAATATCCACGGCAATCACAATAATACCCGTCACTTGCCCTTCTGTATCATGATAGGGAACTTTATCAATTTGTAACCAGCGTTCTTCTCCTGAGGGCAGCGTTAAATGTTCTTTACAGCCATATACCGCTTGGCGGGTGCGTAAACTTTCGGCATTTTGTAATTGATATTCAGGGCTGCGCTGCGGTAGTAATTGTTGCAGGGTTTGCCCTTCAATTGCAGAAATGGGCAGGTTTAGAAAGCGTGCAAAGGCTTGATTGGCGCGTATCACCACATGATGTATATCTGAATACCAAATCATGCTCGGGACAGAATTAAAAATCGTTTCAAACGCTTCTTGTTGTTTATGCAAGGCGACTTCGGTTTGCAGTTTTTCGGTGACATCAAGAAACAAGGTGACGTTTAAAGCTTGTCCTGCAAAGTCAATAATGCGGGCATAAATTTCGACATCAAAAATGCTGCCATCACGGTGCAGGGCGGGCAAATAACGATGCAGTTTCTTTTCAGCAGCGTGGAAAAAGTTTTCATGCAAAGCCCCCAGCACTACCCGACTTTCTGGCGGCACAATCATGGTGACGTGTTGCCCGATGAGTTGTTCCGCGCTGTAGCCATATAATTGACAAAATGCAGGATTAACTTGTACAAAACGACCTTCTGGACTGCTCACGCAGATGCCGACAGGCATGGCTTTGAACAAGGTTTCTAACATTTGTTCAGGTTCGGTGCTTAAAGGCGGGGAGTGCGTTTTATAAGCACTCATATCTGTCGCGGTCGCATAGAACAGTTGCGCTTCAGGCAAGTATTTGATTTGCCATTGTAGCCAGTGATAATGCTGGTTGCGTTGCAAATAACGACGCTCTAAACACAGGGTTTGTTCAGGGGTTATGGTCAATTCGAGCAGTGCTTGCAAGCTACTGGCGCGTTCTTCTGGATGCAATAATCCTAGCCAATTGTCGCCCAGCACAGTCGAATATTGTTGTTTCCATACAGGATTCACCGTGTGTAAAACACCCTCTGCATCGAACAAGCAGAGTACATTAGGGCTAAGCGTAAACCAATCTAAAGTAAAGCGGTTATCCATAAAATCGACCCTGAACAATCAACATGAGACTTTTTAGCTCGATATGCGTAAACGCAGCACAGTATCGAGAATAAAGTTACTTTATAAATCTGAACATACATATAAGTACATACTTGTTAAGCATAGGTAATTCCCCCCGCAAATGCGAGTTTACTCATGCTCTGGGTGATTTGCTCTCTCGAATGACAAGATGGTGAAGATTTCAGTTAAACATCGATGGCGAGATTTCGCCCATAAAAAAGGGCGAGCATTTTGCCCACCCCTTTTAACTTGTCTTATGATTCTACACTAGCGATGTGTAGCAAATATGACAGCGTTTACTCCGCTATATCAATCTGCCCTGTGAGCTTGCGATATAAATGAGACCAGATGACCCCAATCACCAGCACAAACGACACTACCAATAACAATACATATTGAATCACATGTGAGTTCGTGGGCAGCCAATGTTTACCCGTATCCAGTAATAACCAGAATAATAAGCTGAAAAATAAAGTCACCATAATTAAGCCAATTACGCCTAATGAGTGATAAGTCGCATGTAACAGTACGCCCCAGCCACCCAACAATAGCAAGCCTACCAAAGCTTTAATCACGGTGAAGCCGTGTATATCGATTAAAGCCCAGTGAGTGTAGGACATGCCGCTGGGATTATACGTCCCAAACACCACTAAAACTGCCAATAAAAAGCGCAGAAAGAAGAAACCCCATGAAAAACCTGCATTTACTCTAGCCATATCAATTCCTTATTGTGATGCGAAAGTGAGAGAACCACAGTGTATCCTATTTTGAGGATAAACCGTCAAGCCCCGAATTATGCGTTGACAGCTTGATGATAAGGCACACTCAAGCGATGCACCGCGTCAATAAATACATTCACCCGTTCAGGATCGACATGCTGATGAATCCCATGCCCTAAATTAAACACATGTCCTGAACCGTGTCCAAAGCTTTCCAAAATGGTCGCCACTTCCGCTTCAATGCGCTCAGGGCTGGCATAAAGCACGCAGGGGTCCATATTGCCTTGTAACGCGACTTTATCACCGACACGCCGCCGCGCTTGGGCAATCGGGCTTTTCCAATCAATTCCCAAAGCGTCGCAACCCGTGGCAGCCTGCGCTTCCAACCATTCACCGCCTTCTTTGGTGAATAAAATCACGGGGATTTTTTGCCCATCCACTTCACGGGTCAAACCGTCGAGAATTTGCTGCATGTAATGCAAGGAGAATTCAGCATAATCACGCGTGGTGAGCACGCCGCCCCAGGTATCAAAAATCATCACCGCTTGCGCCCCTGCGGCAATTTGTGCATTTAAATACAGGGTCACGGATTTTGCCAAGGTGTCTAATAATTGGTGCATCACTTGCGGTTGTTCAAACATCATGCCTTTGGCATAACGGAATTCTTTCGTGCCCCGCCCTTCCACCATATAGGTTGCAAGCGTCCACGGGCTGCCTGAAAATCCAATCAAAGGCACGCTGCCTGCCAATTCACGGCGAATTAAACTCACCGCATCGACCACATAACGTAATTCTTGATGCGGGTCGGGCACACCTAAAGCCGCCACATCGGCAGCGGTACGCACAGGGCGGGCAAATTGTGGGCCTTCACCTTCGGTAAAGGTCAGCCCTAAACCCATTGCATCGGGAATGGTGAGAATATCGGAAAATAAAATTGCGGCATCCAAGGCGTAACGCGCTAAAGGCTGTAAAGTCACTTCGCACGCCAGTTCAGGGGTTTGACACAAGTTCATGAAATTGCCTGCCCGGGCGCGGGTGGCGCGGTATTCAGGCAAATAACGCCCTGCTTGACGCATCATCCACACAGGGGTGACATCGATAGGTTGGCGCAACAAGGCGCGTAAAAAACGATCATTTTTTAATGGGTTCATTATGTTTATTTTAAGATGATTAGAAGAGTTTATTTTTGAAGCCCTTAAAAGCAGCCCCTAAATCCCCTAAAGGGGACTTAAAAAAATCTTTTGTTTTTAGCCCCCTTTAGGGGGTTGGGGGCTTTCTTTTCATGAACGCAACCGTGCCAAAGGCGGCAAATCTCCCGCCAAACCCATCGCATGACGCATAACGATTTGTTTCACAGGGGTTGCTGCGTCAGTCAGTTGTAAACCAAAATTCCGCGCCCACTGCACCACGGGCAAACGGCTACCAAACAAGTGTTTAAACCCACTCATCGCACTTGCCACCAGTAAATTATTGCCTTTACGCCAACGTTCATAACGCCGTAAATTGCTGAAATGTCCAATATCTTGCCGCGCCTGCATCGCTTGTAAGACCACTTCACTTAATGCAGCGACATCTAATAAACCTAAATTCACGCCCTGCCCCGCCAAAGGATGCACGGTGTGAGCCGCATCGCCAACTAAAGCAATGCGCGGTTTGATATAGGTATCCGTAGTACGGCGTTGTAGCGGGAATAATAAGCGTTCAGTGGTGGCGGTGACTTTCCCCAAACGTTGTGCGAAAGCTGCGCCCAAGGCTTCTAAAAACTCGGCTTCGGGCAATTGCATTAAATGCTGCGCCAGTGGAGTGTCCGCACTCCACACGATAGAACTGTGATGTGGGTCATAAAGTGGTAAAAAGGCTAAAGGACCTGTGCTGGAAAAACGTTGCCAAGCAGTGCATTGATGCGGTAATTCGGTTTGCACATTCGCAATAATAGCTTGCTGGGCATAGTCTTTCATCACATAGCCAATGCCTGCCAAGGTGCGAATTGTGGAATTTGCGCCTTCAGCCCCGACCAATAAACGCGCTTGTAAATTCTGTCCCGTGCTTAATTCGACATGAATTTTATCTTGGCGCAATTCCAAGCTTTGCAATTTTGCAGGACGATAAATTTCTAAATTCTCAAACTGTTGCAAACGCGCATTTAAACTGCTTTGTAGAACGCGTTGTTCGGCAATGTATCCGAGCACAGGTTCTGCAAGGCTGGTGCAATCGAAATGAATCGCGCCGACTCCGTTGGCATCCCACACCGCCATTTTGGTGAATGGGCTGACCCGCGCCAAATCTTGCCAAATGCCTAAGTTGTCTAAAATCCGTTCTGAGGCGCGTGTCAAGGCGAAGGTGCGAATGTCCCAAGTTTGCAAATCTAAAGTTTGCGGCGGCGCGGCTTCAATCAGGGCAACGTTTAAGCCACCTTGCAACAAAGCACAGGCTAAACTTGCGCCAACCAAACCAGCACCGGCAATGATGACATCATATTCTGGGGACATGTTCACTTACCTTGACTCGAAAAAAGACTTAAAAGAAGCCCCTAAATCTCCCCTAAAGGGGACTTTTAAAAACAAGAAAATATTTGTCTTTAATGTTTAGCCCCCTTTAGGGGGTTGGGGGCTTGTTTTAAAAATTATCCCAACCGCTTACTTTCAAATATCCGTGAAACAATCGTCAACATCATGCGGCGTTTATCTTCCAAAATCACCCGACTTGATAACACATGTACCCCAAAAATAGTGCCGTTACGATGTTGATCAGTGCGCTGTTTCACCATCGTGGGTTCTTCATGAGTCATCAACAAGCTGTAATAATCGCGCACTGCATCATTATGCGTATTCAACGGCAACACTAAAGTAAAGGGTTGTCCCACCAATTCTTCAGCGCGATAGCCATATAAATCCGCATAAGCACGATTCACTTGTAAGAAACGCCCACGATCATCGGTTAAACAAATCCCGAGTTTCGTGCTATCCACGGTTGAAGCAGAAAGATTATCTGAGTCACGCAAGGCATTCAGCGTGGGTTTGCTGCTGATAGACACACTTTGTCCAATATGCCAAGCATACCAGCTCGGAATTGGGAATTGTTTGGCGACGCTACACCAGGTAATATTCTTAATGTGCCCATCTTTACACAACAGGCGGGTTTCCCAAGTATTATCATTCCCATCCAAAGAATGCCACTTGGTCAACATCCGATTGCGGTCAGAGGTATCAGGATAAAGCATTTCTAAAGCGTGCGCGTTGCCAACGATTTCGTGGGCAGGATAGCCCGTGATTTCCTCACTCATGCGATTCCACATCACAATATTGCCCTCAGTATCAAAGGCATTTAGCATAATCGGCATGTTTTCAACCACTAAATACATGCGCTCTTCACTGGCTTGTAAAGTGGCTTGGGTTTGCTTGTGTTCAGTAATATCCATCCCAAACACAATCACCCCGATAATGTTGCCTTGGCTGTCGCGATAGAGAATTTTATCCAGACTTAACCAGCGAATCTCGCCTTCGTCACCATGATACGCTTGCACCATGCCATATTGCGACTCACCCGCACGGATGACTGCGCTACAATCGGTATATTTTTGAATCTGTTCGTTTTCTTTACCAAACAACTCCAATGCAAGCTTATTGCTGCGTACCAGATGATTATTTTCATCACGATACCAAATCATGGCAGGTACGGCATTGAAAATCATTTGCTGCTCTTCCCACTGCCGCCGCAAGGTTTCCCACATGCGCTTGCGTTCACTAATATCGTGCATCAAACCAAAGATAAACGCGGCATTGCCATGACTGTCGCGCACGGCATCGAAACGTTGCCAAATCGGGAACGGGTTGCCATCTCGATCCAAACCTTCGAGTTCACCTTCCCAGCTATGTCCTTGTTTAATCGTGAACATTGCTTCATTTTCTAATACGCCCAGTGCGGAGGTGGGATAAATATCATGATTAATTAAGCCGTTCAAATCTTTCAATTCACGCCCAAACAAGCGTTCATACGCGGGGTTAGCGTAAACTAATTGACCCTCAATATTGCTGATAACAATCGATTCTTGCGAGTTTTCGACAATGGATTTGAACAGCCGTAAATGCCCTTGGGCTTTTTTGCGCTCGGTGACATCAATCCCCACCGCGAATAAATAATCCAATGCACCATTGGCTTTCACAATCGCGCGACTGTGCCATTCCACCAATAAATGCTTGCCTGATTTGCTGAGCACATGGCTTTCCATCAAAGAAGGCTGCATGGTTTTAATCAAGCTTTCAAATTCTTGGGCGACAAAAGAACGTTCTTGTTCAGGCACGACCGTCATTAAATAATCGGCATTCACCACTTCTTCAAGTTCGTACTCTAAAGAATGCAGCATTGCCTTATTCATCATCCGCGTCTTGCCGTCGGGGTCAATCGCACAGAAGAAGGCGGGCGAGGCTTGCACCAAAGTATTGATGAAGTCACGTTCTTTACGCAAAGCTTCTTCTGCGGCTTTGCGCTCGGTAATATCGCGTAAGGTGGCGCAAATCAAAGAACGCCCTTGAAACAGATAAGTATTGCCCGCTGAAATTTCTACAGGAAACACCGATCCATCTTTCTTTTTGTGCCAGCGCAAGGGAATGACTTGAACTTTTTTATTGCTGCTGTTAAACGCGCCGCGCCCTTTGCTGGGTTCTGCGGACACGTCTTCTGTGGTCATGTGTAACCATTCTTCTTTGCTATAGCCGTATAAATCAATCGCGGCGCGGTTCACATCAAACACTTGCTGTGTATTCGCATCAAACACGATGGTAGGATTAGAAGCCGCTTCAAATAATTGGCGGTATTTCGATTCATTTTCCCACAGCGCAGTTTCCACGCGTTGGCGTTCGCTGGTGTCGCGGATCGCGGTCATTAATACTTGTCGCCCTTTCCACACGAAAGGATTCGCCACCACTTCGACAGGAAACACGGTTTCATCTTGTTTTTTGTGATATTGCTGCGAAGCGAGCTTAATCCCCTTTTTCATCACTTTCGCCATGCGTTCAGGCTGGGCGGATAAATTCAGGGCTTTCATTTGCAATAATTGATTGCGCGTATAACCGTATAATTGTGAAGCGGTTTTATTGGAATCTAAAATTTCTAAACTGTCGGCATCCAACAAAAACACCGCATCGGTTTCAACTTCCATGAGTTGCCGATATTTCTTTTCGGTTTCTTGTAATTCTTCTTCAATGCGGCGCGGTTCGGTAATATCGACATGCGTGCCCACCATGTGCTGTGGCTTGCCGCTGGCATCACGCACCATGACAGAGCGGTTTAATACCCAGCGATAATTCCCATCTTTATGTTGCAAACGGTGAGTATTTTCACAAACTTGGGTTAAACCATCGATATGATTCTGAATATCTGCCATCACTCGCTTATAATCCGCTGGGTGGATGCGCTGATGCCAGGTATCGATATGATTGTTTAACTCATGTTCTTCATAGCCCAACATTTTTTTCCAGCGCGGAGAAAAATTCACTTCATGGCTGGCTAAATCCCAATCCCACAAGTCGTAATTATTATCGCTGGCAATATTGCTGGTGCTGCGGTCTGAATCTTTACGCAGGGCTTGTTCGGTTTCTTTGTAATGGGTGATGTCGGAAAACGAGATGACAACCGCATACGGCGTGGTCACATCATCGCGCCACAAGGGGTAAGAATTCACCCGAATCCAAGTGATACTTTCATCAGATTTCACAATCCCCATCACCACATCGGCGTAAGATTGTCCCGTGCGCAAGGTACAAATTGCAGGATGGGTTTCCGCAGGGAAGGGAGAATTATCTTCGCGAATGGTGCGCCAGTCGGGATCGATTAAAGTCCAGCCCATCATTTGCTCGGCTGAAATGCCTAAAATACGCTCTGCACTGGGATTACACGCGCCAATCGTGCCATTGGCATACTGCAACACCACGCCTTCTTGCAACACGCTGATCATTTCATCAGCCACCATCGGCTGCTCGCGCGCGGTGATGTCCATACCCACCGCATAAAACGCATATTCGACCGAAGCCGCCCCATTAATTTCCCAAAGAATATGCCGATAACTGCCATCGTGATGACGGTAACGGTTGGAAAATGAAACTGAGGGCAAGCCTGTGTCTAACTGGTCAAAATAATATTGAGTGGACGGCTGATCTTCAGGATGCACAAAGTCTAAAAAACGCTTGGCAAGCAATTGTCCCGTGGTCAAACCGAGCACTTTTTCCCAAGCAGCATTGACCTCTTTAAACTGGCGTTCAAAGTCAAGAATCCCAAAGAGTCCAGAAGAACGCCAAAAAAAGCGGGAGTGACGTGGATTATTAACTGGCATGGTTATTTCCTAATTTTTCTCACGGCTCACCGAGCATGTCCATAGCGTAGTGCAAAAGTAGATGATGGTGACATTGTTGAAATTTCGGTGGTCTGTAGCAGGCTTAATCAATGGTGTAATCCCTTATTTCACAAATAGGTCTATCGACGATGAGGTGTAGACGCTAAGCTTAAATCGCTAGATTAGGTGAAAATTCGAGATAATATATAATATTAAGCTATATATAATAAAAATTATATTCTTTTTATGAATATATAATATTTGCTACAGTGACCACTATTTCGTCATGAATCGTTGTAAGGCAGTGTTAGAAGCAAGTATATCATGTTCACTCCCTTGCACAGATAACATTAAGGTATAGGCAAATTACTTGCCACTTACAGGATTATTTATTTTAAGGATGTCATCATGTTTAAACCCTTCTTTTCATCTCGCTGGATAGTGCTCAGTTGCTTATTTAGCAGCTTTGCCGCGTATGCTGACGTAAGTTTATTAAACGTTTCTTACGACCCCACTCGCGAACTTTATCAAGCTTATAATCCTGCTTTTATTGCGCATTGGCAAAAGAAAACAGGTGAAACCCTTAAGCTTCAACAATCGCACGGCGGCTCTGGCAAACAAGCCCGTTCTGTGATTGATGGTTTACAGGCCGATGTGGTGACTCTCGCACTGGCGTATGACATTGATGCGATTGCCGACAAAGCAGGCTTATTACCCAAAGATTGGCAAAGCCGTTTTCCTTATAACAGCACGCCTTATACCTCAACTATTGTGTTTCTGGTGCGCAAAGGCAATCCCAAACAAATTAAAGATTGGGATGATTTAATCAAACCCGGTGTTTCTGTCATCACACCTAACCCCAAAACTTCAGGTGGGGCGCGTTGGAATTATCTCGCCGCATGGGGCTACGCCCAATTGAAAACAGGCAGCGCGGATAAAGCCCGTGAATTCGTTTCCAAACTGTTCAAAAACGTGCC
>JBDKHS010000247.1:0-2566 GCA_039797505.1 Pseudomonadota bacterium
AAATTTTAATGGGCTTAGTGACGGGGACGTTATTGTCTGCCGCCGTAGCCTCCGTTTTAGCTGAAGAAGGCAAACAATCTTATTATGTTCTCGACTCCGAAGGCAAAGCCGTCATGTCAGAACGCGAAAAAGAATGTATCACTGCCCCTCAAAGCCCTAACGACCCCACGAAGAAATTTACAGAATGTGGCGATGTCGAAGCACCTAAGCCAGTTGCTGTTAAAGAAGACCCCTGCGCTAAAGACGCTGACAATGATGGCGTAAACGATTGCCGCGACAAGTGCGCCAATACGCCAGCAGGTAGTAAGGTTGACGTGAATGGTTGCCGTGTTATCGGAAGCACACACAACGTGGTGCTGTCAGGCGACGTGACCTTCAAGTTCAACAAGTCAGACTTAAGCCCACAAGGTAAGGCACAATTAGATAAAGTTGCCGCTGAAATCTTGGGTTTGAAGAGCAATCTGCAACACGTTGTTATCAATGGCTATACCGACAGCGTGGGTAGTGATAAGTACAACTTAGATTTGTCTGACAAGCGTTCTAAATCTGTTGCTAAGTACTTAGCTGACAAAGGCGTGCCCAAGAACAAATTGTTCGTTAAAGGCATGGGTAAAGCCAAGCCGATTGCTGACAACAAGAGCAAAGAAGGTCGCGCTAAGAACCGTCGTGTTGAAATCGCAATCACCAGCGGTAGCACGAAGTAATAAGCGCATTGATTTAAACGTGTTACTCCGAAGTGCTTCGGAATAAACCATCGCTTAAATCAGAAATTAGGTTTCCCCGTGGTAAATTGCGGGGAAACCTTTTTTTATGCGTGTCGTTGAATACCTTGCCCGTTTAATCACACTGGCTTGCACTCCCAAAAGTAAACGCATACCATTTACCCTAATTATTTTAAATCCAGAGGACACAACTTTGAAACTCATTGTAACGGGCGGCGCAGGTTTTATCGGCTCAGCAGTGATTCGTCACTTAATCCAAAATACTGAACACCATGTGATGAACGTGGATAAACTGACCTATGCAGGCAATTTGGACTCTTTAGTGAGTGTGGCAGATAGTCCACGTTATCAATTTGCACAATTGGATATTGTCGATGCCAGTGCGATGAATCAGCTTTTTCAAAGCTATCAGCCTGATGCGATTATGCACCTTGCCGCAGAATCGCATGTAGACCGTTCCATTGATAAACCCGCAGAATTTATCGAAACCAATATTGTCGGCACTTATACGCTGTTAGAAGCTGCCCGCAATTATTGGCAAGCCTTGCCAGAACCTCGTAAATCCGTCTTTCGGTTTCACCACATTTCGACGGATGAAGTGTATGGCAGTTTGGGTGAGGACGGTTTATTCACGGAAACCAATCCTTATCAACCCAATTCACCCTATTCAGCCAGCAAGGCTTCTTCAGACCACTTGGTGCGCGCTTGGCATCACACCTTCAAATTGCCTGTGTTGACCACCAACTGCTCCAACAATTATGGCGGTTATCAATTCCCTGAAAAATTAATTCCGCTGATGATTTTAAACGCCTTAGAAGGCAAAGCCTTACCGATTTATGGCAAGGGCGAAAATATCCGAGATTGGTTATATGTCGATGACCATGCGCGGGCTTTGTGCTTGGTCTTGGAACAAGGTATCGTCGGGGAAACTTACAATATTGGCGGGCACAATGAACAGAAAAATATTGATGTGGTGCTTCTGATTTGTGAAATTTTAGACGAGTTATTGCCAAACTCGCAGTTTAAACCGCATAAACAACTGTTCACTTATGTCACCGACCGCCCAGGGCATGATTTACGCTATGCGATTGATGCGAGCAAAATTGCGCGTGAATTGGGGTGGAAACCTGCGGAAACTTTTGAAACGGGTTTGCGGAAAACTGTGGAATGGTATTTACAGAATCAGCAATGGTGGCAACGGGTGCGCGATGGTAGCTATCGCGGTGAACGTTTAGGTTTAGGTGAGAAGTAATTTACGCTTAGTGAATTCAGTAAGATTTAAAGCAACCTGCTAATTTTTACAGAATTAGCAGGCTGCTTGTAAGTTTGGTTAGAACTTACGCACGGCTAGGAAATATACCTTGCGTGGCGATGTAATAACTCAATGTGCCCGTCTCAGCTTGAATATCTGGGAGATTGGGCAACATAAAATTACTGTGACCATCGCCCCCAAACTTACTGCCCAGTAAAGCAAATAGGGCTTGGTATTGATTGGCAGGTAAAGTTTGACCTTCGCATTTTAACCAGCCTTCCGTCTCAAAGTCCCAAGGAAACAGGCAGACCATCCCTACATAAGGTTCATCCATTCTCACATCCTCCAATGAAAAAATATGCTGTTGATGATTACAAGGCTGTTATATTAGCATTAATACATATAGAGTAAAAGTTAGGTGATAAATATAATAATACGTTGATTTAAAAACAGTTTACTGTGCTCGGCACAGTTGTGCTCTCGATAAAGTTAAGCAGTTACTAATTCAAGTACGTCACTCCTAATGAAATAACCATCATAATTTTTACACTGGATTTTCTTGGTATATATAGCGTGATTTACAAAATCAGTG
>JBDKHS010000248.1:0-9515 GCA_039797505.1 Pseudomonadota bacterium
CTGTGCTTCCTAAAACACAAGTGCTAATAGGATGTGCTGAGGAACGAAGCGCATCAATTCGTGAGAGAATTATGAACCTCGATTGATGCGCCTCCTCTCGTCGGCACATCCTATTCCTACTGCGCTCCCCAAAATAAAAGTATTCCGTTAAGCACATCACAAGATAAGGGTTTAACCTCCCCCTTTGAAAAAGGGGGAATGAGGGGGATTTAAGATCGCGGCAACTTTTGAGATTTTTAAATCCCCCCAGCCCCCTTTGTCAAAGGGAGTGATAAGCCTCAACCTAACTTCATCCAAAAGCTGCTCGTTTTTAAAACCCCGCAGCTCTGATTTAAATCCCCGTTTACCGAGAAATTTCCATGAAATTAAAAATCTTAGGCTGTTGCCTGTGCTTATGTTTGACATCGCCGCTTATCGCAGCCCCCCTCACCGCCACTTATCAACTCCCTCCCTTAGAACGCGCGCCCGCCAAAAGTCTCGAAGCCAAAACTCTGAAAGAAACACAAGTGATGATGAAGGCAGAGCAGTTAAAACTAAACTTCGCACTGATTGACGATTATCAGTTATACACCCAACAGCTTGAACAAAAGATTATTCAGCAATTAGCCGCCCTGCCCATAACTGCGCCCTTACATACGTTCACGGGCGACAGCACCCAAGCTTTAAACGCCTTTTTAAATACCCTGCAAGCCCCTGCACGGGTACAAGTCACCGCCGCACAACTCAAGTTTGATGAAACGATTGTGTTAAAAACAGGCATCAGTTTGCAAGGCAACCCCACCAAAATCGTGGGCAATGCGGAAAACTCCGTGTTCATGGGGGAAAACATCGAAAATTTTAAACTGAAAGATTTTGAAATCAGCGCGGGCAAAGTCGGGATTTATCTGAAAACGGTAAAAAATTTCGTGCTTGAAGATTTAAACTTGCAAGCCAATCAACGTGGTGCGTTGTTGCAAGGCAAAAGTAGCACAGGCGTAATTCGCAATAATCGCTTTGAAAACAATCAGAACGGTGGGCTGGCATTCATGGGCGATGTGAAAGAAATTCAGGTGCGTCACAATCAATTCACCCAAACTCAAGCGGATTCTAATTGGCAAGCAAGCTTTTTGATGACGGATACTTTTTTAGGTGAAGAATGGATCGGCAATGAGAGTGATTTTGTGCTGGGCGCGACTCGTTATCCCATTCTCAAGGGGATTGAAAGCCTGCCTGCGTATAATCTGATTCAAGAAAATTTATTTCAGGCAAACCATGCGGCGGGTTTATATGTCGATGGCGGCGTGGGCAATGTGATTGCGAATAATCAATTCATTGATAATGACAAACAAGGTTTGTGTTTGGAAGGTGGCGCGTTGCTGAATATCGTGCAACATAATAATTTTAAAGGCAATGGTAGCCGTCAACATCAATCCGATGCCAGTTTGCAACAAGAACAATTACTGAGTTTTGGGAAAATGACTGACGGCACGTCTGTGGCAAAATTGCCCGCCATTGCTTTGGACAATGCAGCGTATAATTTACTGCTGGAAAATACAATTCAGCAAAATAGGGGGGATGGGATTAAATTAGTACGCACAGCTTTCCGTAATATCCTAATATTTAATACGATTCTTGATAATAATCAAGCTCAAAATAGTAAGTTTTTATTTTCAGGGATCAATGTAGGTTATACCGCTAATACCCTGCAAGAAGAAGGCAATCATGACTTTATCCCCAGCGTGGAAAACATTGTTGCGGCTAATACCTTGTATGGCGCACATTACGCGGGTATTAACTTGGAAATGGATGTCACTTTTAATGACATTTACAACAATCTGATTTATAAGTTTCGGAACGTGCCGATTGCAGATAATTCTAAGCGTTTTAATAGTTTAGTCGATAATGCTTTCCCACAAGCTACCCCGATTCCTGTGCCTGTCAAAACGGTTTCATCTGTTGAAAAGCCAGAAAATCAAGAATCTCCATTTCTAATAAAGCTGGTTATTATGCTCATAATTTTAAACTTTTTAATGCTGGCTTGGATTTTAGTCAGAATAAAAACTTTAACACCAAAAAAAATAGCTGATTAAGCTTTTAAAAAATGCTAAGTTATTGTGGTATTTTGCTCAGTCCTAGAGGAGTGCATGATAATTGCATAATAATCAATAGGATTCATGTCATGGTTTTTAACATGGGTATATCAGTGGTCATTGCAAAGGAGGCTAAACTATGAACATCGCTCGAAATGGAAGTCTGTTGTTATTGGTGTGTTCTATGAGTGTCTGGGCGGACAATGCCTTGCAAAATTTCACCCCCCAAATATTGCGGGTGGATGATTCAGCAAGTCGCATTGCAACCCCAGCCAAAGGCTCGCATTTGCGGGTGTATGTCCCAAGCCTGCCCTATATTTACGTTTCTCACGCCATCAATGCTGCACTGATTCGCCCCGCTAATAATGCCAAGGGCTGGGAGTTTGATTTAGCCACTTCTTACGAAAAAATCAGCGACACCGTTTATGAGTTCACCTTGCGTAAAGGCGTAGAATTTCAAGACGGCACGCCGTTTAATGCCGACATGGTGTTATTAAACATGCGCCATTTCAAAGAAAAGCCGTTCACGTATTCCAAAATTCACGAAGTTTTTGACCACGCCGAAAAAATCAACGATTACACCGTGCGCTTTCACTTGGAGCAAAAATACGGGGTATTTTTAAATGATGTGGTGTGGATTCAATTCTATACGCCCGCTTATTTAGAAAAGTTTGGCTGGAATGGGAAGCCCACTTGTCCCAATCTGGCAGAGCCTGGCCCTTACGGAATTGGCCCTTATATTTTGACCGAGGGCTATATCGAAGGGGATCGCAAAACGCCCAAAGCGGAGTTGGTGGCAAATCCACGTTATTGGGATAAGCGTTTTCCAAAAATTGAACGCATTACTGTTTACACGGAACTGAACAGCGAAGAAGCCAAAAACTCAGTTTTATATCAAGAAAATCAGTTGGATATTACCCCCATTGCTTTTGAAAACAAGTTTGAAGTCATCAGTTCCCCCTATGCAAAATTAGTGAACTCGCCTTCCACTGATAATTATGCGATTCATATCAATATGCGCACTGGCAATCCTAAATTGCTGGATAAAGAAGTGCGGCTCGCATTGAATCAAGCCTTGCATCAAGAGAATTTATTGCACTTTGTGTATGAAAATGAAGGCGAAAGTTCGCCCGTCTCCACCTCGCCCAATTTTCCGGGGGTGCGTGCTGCCATGAAGACGCTGAAGCCATTTTCTGAAATCAGTGATCCGTATCTAGAGGCGAATCAGCAACGTTTGAAACGCATTCTCAACGGCTTAACCCTGAAAGTGCTCACGCAAGAACGTTTTCTATTTTTGTGGCGGGGCATTGAATATCAATTGGGCAAAGTTGGGGTAACACTGGACTTAAACGTCACCAAAAATGAAACTCTAATTTTTGAACAATTGCTGAGCACCAACGCTAAGAAAAATACCGTGCCTTGGGATTTGTTGATTTGGGGGAACGATGACTGGTTTTTTTATCATCCTTGGTCGTCATTTTTAATTTATCGTACGCATAATGTGTGGAGCACCGTCTTCAATGACCCCGTTATGGATAATTTAATTGAAGAAATGTTCAAAATCGGTGTTGATGAAACAAATTATAATCAGGCAATCTCCAATGTCATGAAGCACGTGTATGATAACGCGTACGCAGTGTTTGTTCCGACACCAAACAAAGTCTTTGCTGTCAATAAGGAAGTGGTATTTACCCCTTATAAAATGGCAGCCTTGCCACTGTGGGAAATTGAACTAACCGCGCAACATCCCTCAATTCGTCAAGGGGCATATCCCGAAGCTTTAAAACAAGCTGTAGATATTGTACATAAAAATTTCTAGCACAATGTGCCACACGATCATTTTGGAGAGTCGATTTTTATCATGAAAAATCTCAGTATTGGTAAGAAATTTTTTATACTCGCCCTGTTTTCGATGACAGCGATCATTGGTGTGGGCGTGTATGGCGTGGATAATTTGCGAATTGCGTTTACTTGGGTTAGCGAGCTTTACCAAACCGCGCAAAACTTTGAAAAAGTGGACAATGAGATCGGACAACCTTTACACCGTTTGCGTCAATTATCTTTGATGATGGTGGTTGCGCCCGACACTAAAATGCGCAATGACATCAATCAGCAACAACAAGAATTGACAAAACAACTCGAAACACGCATGAATCTCTGGCAAAACACCAAGCAAAAAGCGGCGGGGGATGGTGCTTTTAATCCGTTGGTAGCAGCGTGGATGGAGTATCACAAGGCGCAACTTTACACCACACAACAGGTGTTGGAAGGGCATCGAGAAGCCGCATTTATCAATGTGAGCAATGCAGAACGCCAACAATTTGATCGACTGATGGTGCAATTCAATCTCTGGTTAGATAGCAATGTCAAAGCGGCAGGACGCATTCATCAAGAAGCCACGCAAAGCTATCATCATACGGTGCTGATTACGGTCATCACCTTCATTATTTTGTTATTGGGCATGGTGCTATTTAATTGGTACACCGCTCGTTTGATCACCTCGCCTATCAGTGAGGCGGTTAAAATTGCCAAAGCAATTACCGAAGGTGATTTTAACAGCGTGATTAAAACCAGTTGTCGCGACGAAGTTGGGCAATTGTTGCAAGCCCTTGATGAAATGCAGCAGCAATTACGCGCCCGCATTGCAGAAGAAAAACGCATCGCTGATGAGGCATTACGAATTAACCAAGCGTTGGACAGCGTCACCACCAGCGTGTTAATTGCAGACAATCAAAACACCATTATTTATCTGAACGCCGCTGCAAAAAATATGTTCCGACAAGAAGCGGAAAAAATTCGCAAGGAACTCCCAGCCTTTGATCCTGAACATTTAATTAATCATTCGGTTGAGGTATTGCACAAAAATCCTCAGGCTTATCGTGACTCGTTGAAAAGTTTACAAGAGGTGAGACACAGCAAATTAGACCTTGATGTCTTGACGATTGAATACACCGTTGCACCTGTGATTAATGCCCACGGGGAACGTTTGGGAGTTGTGAAGGAATTAAATAATCGCACCATTGAAGTTGCCACCGAGCAAGAAATCAATGTGGTGACCCATGCCGCCTCACAAGGAGATTTTGAACAGCGGCTGGGCTTGAATGACAAACGCGGCTTTTTCAAAAATATCAGCGAAAGTTTAAATCAAATCATGGATTTAAATCAGTTGGCAGTGAAAGACATGATGCGGGTGATTGGTGCGCTTGCAAAGGGTGATTTAACTCAGGTGATTGTCAATGAATATCGCGGCGCGTTTTTGCAGCTTAAAAATGACACCAATACCACGGTTAAAAAATTAACGGAAGTGATGGCATTAATTCAAGAAACTTCAGATGCAGTCAGCCAAGCAGCGGAAGAACTTTCTGTGGGCAATCTCAGCTTAAGTCAGCGCACTGAACAACAAGCCGCCGCTTTGCAAGAAACCGCTGCCAGCATTGAAGAAATGACCAGCACCGTGCAACAGAATGCAGAAAGTGCTAAACAAGCCAACACCCTCGCCAGCAATGCGCGGCAACAAGCGCAGGAAGGCGGTGAAATTGTAAACTCTGCGGTTTCTGCGATGTTAGCAATTAATGAAAGCAGTAAACGGGTGTCTGACATTGTTAGCGTGATTGATGAAATTGCCTTCCAAACCAATTTACTGGCGTTGAATGCAGCGGTTGAAGCAGCGCGGGCGGGTGAACAGGGGCGGGGATTTGCCGTGGTGGCGGCTGAGGTGAGAAATCTGGCACAACGCAGTGCCGCAGCCGCTAAAGAAATTAAAGTGTTAATTCAAGACAGTGTGCATAAAGTTGAAGACGGCACGCGCTTGGTGAATCAGTCGGGGCAAACTTTGCAGCAAATCATGGTGGCAGTGAAAAAAGTCAGTGACATCATTGCTGAAATTGCGGCAGCCAGTCAGGAACAATCGGCTGGCATTCACCAAGTGAACAAGGCAATCGGTCAGATGGATCAAATGACTCAACAAAATAGTAGCCTTGTGGAAGCCGCTGCCAATTCTAGCGAAGCGATGCGTGACCAAGCCCAAAAACTCAAGCAACATGTCGCATTTTTTAATATTGGCGAGATTCTCCAAACCCGTTCAGCCCCCATTGCTCGTCCCAAACCCGCGCCCATCTCCAAAACAGAAAAGCGGGGGCGGGGTGATAAACCGACAGCAAAAAAAGATGAATGGACTGATTTTTAAGTAAATTGCGTAAGGCTTAAATCGAGCATTAGAGCTGCTAGGGCGTATCATCAAATAAACTAATTGGCTATTTCAACTGCGCCCCCAACCCCCTAAAGGGGGCTAAACATTAAAACTAGCCCCTAAATCCCCTAAAGGGGACTTAAAACCGTGTTAATTTTTATCTTTAGCCCCCTTTAGGGGGTTGGGGGCGCAGTTAAATCTCAACTTTCCAACAAGCGCGGCATCACTTCTGCCAAATTACAGGGCTGCGTGCAATAATCCAATTGTATTTTAATCAACTTGTCCCAAGCGGTTTTACACGCGCCCGTCGAACCGGGCAGACAGAATAAATATGTTCCATTTGCCACGCCCGCCAAAGCACGCGACTGAATCGTTGAGGTGCCAATTTCTTCATACGAAAGATAGCGAAACATTTCCCCAAAACCATCTAACTGCTTATCCAATAAAGGCGCAATCGCTTCTGGCGTGCCGTCGCGACCTGTCACCCCCGTGCCACCCGTGCTGATAATCACTTGAATTTCAGGATTGGCAATCCATGCAGAAACCACGGCACGGATTTTATAAATATCATCAGGTGTTATTTGCTTGGTGGCGAGCTTGTGCCCTGCGCTGCTCAGGCGTTCAACCAATGTTTGTCCTGAGGTGTCATTCGCTTCGGTGCGGCTGTCTGAAACTGTCAAAATTGCGATGTTCAGTGGAATAAATTTGCGTGTCATTTTTTATCCTTATGAAATAAAAGTATTTTATAAAATCAGTATGATACTTTGTGCAAAGGTATTATCAACTATTTGCAGTGAGATACAATCATTTTATTCCACTGTCATTAATAAAAATTAGCTCATTTCGATACCGTCTTCTTCGGAGAAATCTGACGGTTAAGCAGAATTACCTTTTCTAAAATTGATTTTTGGTCTTTAATTTGCCTAACTGTTTCAATTCGATAATTTCATAATGGGGAATAAATTCCCTAGGATATTAAAAATGTGGCATTTTATTCGTTTATTTTTATTTTGCCTAAGTTTATGGGGGCTAAGCTTGTCCAGTCAGGCTGCCACTATCTTGGTCAATAGCTTGGCTGATAATCTGACAACTAATAGCCTATGTACCTTAAGAGAAGCTATTAATAATGCGAATGCTGACTCAGCTATTCATACCGATTGTGCCGCAGGTTCTGGTGCAGACACGATTGAGTTGAGCACGGGTAGCTTGGGTGTAGCACCTTATGTCATTCCCTTAAGTTCTGAATTACCTGCGATTAGCTCCAGTATCACCCTTCGCCAATCGGGAACGACTTCTTCCGCAGGGAACTTTATTATTAGGGGAGGTGCGAGCTTCCGAGTTTTGCGTGTGACCAGTGGCACGGTTCAATTTATCGATCTCTCTATGGTCAATGGTAATACGACTGATGGGGGCGCGTTGTATATTGACAGTTCTGCAAATGTCACCCTTGCCAACGTGGCAATTCAAGGCAACACTGCAAGCAATTCAGGCGGGGGAATTTATAACAATGGTACGTTAACACTGCAAACGAATAGCATACTTAAGGGAAATCTTGCCACTATCAGCGGCGGTGGAATTCACAATCAAGCGGGCACGGTGACACTGGATGCCAGTCAAATTGGGATAACCAGTGACCCCAACCGTGTCAATAATCCCAGCCTTACCTTGGGAACAAGTATGGGCGGCGGGATTGCGAATATTAACGGTACATTGAATATTAATAATACGTCAAAAGTCTGTTCAAATACCGTGGTTTATTTGGTTGGTAATGCCTTAGGGGGTGGGATTTATAGCAGTGATGGCACGGTGACAATCAGTAATAACAGTGAAATTTGTAATAACTTCACCGACAGCAGCACCGCACAAAGTCATGGCGCAGGGGTTTATAGTCTTGCAAGCACAGGCTCTGGGACAAATTTAACTATTCAAGCAGGCAGTAAAGTGTATGGAAATCTTGCCTCAGGTTTGACGGCTGACAATCGCGGGGGCGGGATTTATCAAAAAGGGCCACGCGATTTAGTGCTCAATAATGCTGTGATTGGGATTTCAGGAAGTGCTAATCAGGCAGCAGGCGGGGCGGGGATTTACAATAACAACACGAATGTCACGATTCAAAATAACACGCAAGTTTGCTACAACGAAACCATCACCCTCTCAGGAAATAGCGTGGGGGGTGGGATTTATAACGATCACACCAGTTCCACAGGTAAAAAATTACTGATCGATAACAGTACCTTTTGCTTTAATAAAACCAATGGTTCTGCTAGCAGTTCGGGGGGCGCAATTGCCAACTATGGGAACGGCGGGGCTTCTAACCTCGTCATTCAAAATTTAAGTCAATTTTATGGAAACGAAGCCACCACCACAGGCAGTGCTTATTTAGTGGGGGGCGCAATTTATAACAACTCCGCAGCAGGGGTAACGATTGATAACAGCACCATCGGCACTGCGACCAATCCCAATCGTGCTCAGGATGGGGCAGGGATTTATAATGGGGCAGGCACACTCACGGTGCAAAATAACAGCGTGATCAGTTATAACGCCACCAGCACCACAGGTTCAGGCACGAATGGTAATGGCGCGGGGATTTATAACACTGCCACTGTCACCGTCAATAACAGCACCGTGTCGCACAACATCGCCGCTTATGATGGCGCAGGGGTTTATAACGCAGGGACATTGAATTTAAACGGCGCAACGCTTTCATATAACAATGCCAGCCATTATGGGGGCGGGTTAAAAAATGCAGGCTTTTTAAATTTAGCCAGTAGCAAACTGTTGTATAACTCGGCCAGCACCGCATCGGCACTCTATCAATACACTGGTTTTAGTGCCAGCGTAGGCACAAATAACTGCATCGTGCAGAATTTTAACTCTGTCGATGACGTGTATAACGATCCCGCAAATCCTGTGCAAAGTATGAACGGCGTGTGGTGGGGTTCAAGTGACGGGGCTTCAGGCGGCGCATTAACGGGGCATGGTGAAAGTATCTCCAATGTAAGCCAAGGGACTTTTTTAACCACCGCGCCCACAGGCTGTCCTGATCCAGCTTACAGTTCTAGTCCTGCCACAGGCACAATTAATATCGGTACAACGGCTGTCAGCACGCCCATTAGCACAAATATTAACATCACTGAAGGTGGCAATGCTGATTTATGGGTAAAACTGGCAGGCGGCAGTCTCGCAACCGCATTAACGGGGACAAATGCCGCAGATTTCACAGTGTTAGGAAGTTTTCCACTGCATGTGACACAAAG
>JBDKHS010000249.1:0-5851 GCA_039797505.1 Pseudomonadota bacterium
ACACCATCGCCCACTTGTTTACGCGGCTTGTGGTTGAGAAAAAAATTCCAGTCAGCAAAATTCTGGTAGTCACTTTCACCGATGCCGCCACCAAAGAGCTACGGGATCGTATTCGGGCGCGGCTACGCGAAACTTTAACCGCGATGCAACGCAATACCAGCGAAGACAGCAATATTGCTGAATTCAACAAACGTTATCCGCATCAGTCTGAAGCAAAAGAACAAGCCATGAAATCTTTAGACGATGCACTGCGCGGCTTTGACGAAGCAGGCATTTTTACAATTCATAGTTTTTGCAGAAAAATGCTGCAAGACCATGCTTTTGAAAGCGGCATTTTATTTGACACCAAGCTCGAGAAAAATATCGCGCCCCTGCTGCGGGAATGTGTCCAAGATTTTTGGCGACAACAGCTTTATCGTGCCTCGCCTTTGCTGATTCAATATGTGCAAAAATCCTACAAAACACCGTTTGATTTGGTTAAAGATTTCTTAAGTAACGAACGTTACTTGACGCAACCCAATTTAAAAATCATTCCAGACCCTCCCCCCATCCTGCGTGACACCCAAGCAGACGAAACTGCATACAGACAAGCTTTTCACGCCGCTCAAAAATTGTGGGCAACAGCACGCCCCGAAATTGAAGATTTGTTGAAGACTCAAGAGAGTTTAAAGGGAAATATTTACCGTAAAGATTCTTTTCCAAAATGGTTTGCTGAACTGTCAATTTATTTCAATAATCAACCCAGTTTAATTATTCCCGAATTCTTTCTAAAACTGACCACGAGTTTTATGAAAGCCAATGTTAAAAAAGGCAATAATCCACCACAACACCTATTTTTTGATAGTTGTGAGTTCTTACTCAATACACACACGCGCTTAATTGAGTGTTTTGAAAAGCAACTGCTGGCATTAAAATTTGCCTTATTGAAGCAGGCAAAAACAGAATTACAGGCTAAAAAACAGCAGCTTAATATCCAGTCCTTTGATGATTTGCTAAATAATTTATATGCAGCCCTGCAAAGTGCCAAAGGGGAAAGTTTAGGGAAGTTAATGCGTGATAAATATTACGCAGTCTTAATTGATGAATTTCAAGATACTGACCCCGTACAATACAAGATTTTCTATCAGGTTTTTAGCAATTGCGACAACCCCATTTTATTTTTTATTGGTGATCCAAAACAAGCGATTTACAGTTTTCGGGGCGCAGACATTTTTGCTTATTTAGATGCCTGTAATAATGCCGAAAAACGCTATACCTTAAGTGTGAATCGGCGTTCCGAAGCGGGTTTGATTGATGCCGTCAATCAGATATTTACGGCATATCCCAAACATCCCGAATCTTCTAAATATTCCAATCCGTTTATTTTTGCACAAATCCCCTTCAATATGGCTAAAGCCCCCGAAGGTAAACAAAATCGCCTCACGTTTGCAGGCGAGACCCGTGAACCGCTGGTATTTTGGGAAGTTGCTGATGCAATCCGTAATAAAGATAAGCTACAGACATTTATCACGGAAGCCGTTGCTGCGGAAATTGTCAGCTTACTCGATACTGGGAAAAAAGTATGTTTGGGTAAAAAAGCATTAACGGGCGGTGATATTGCCATTTTAGTGCGCACCAATGAACAAGCCCGTACTATGCAAAAAACACTGGGAAAATACCGCATTCCCTGCGTTTTATACAGTCAAGAAAGCCTGTTTGCCTCGCATGAAATCGAGGAAATTGAACGTATTTTGCTCGCAATTGCCTATCCACAGCAAGAAGCCCATGTGCGTGCCGCGCTGGCAACAGAATTATTGGGCGTGACAGCAGAAACTTTGTATAGCCTGATGCACGATGAAGCCCAATGGCAACAACGAATTAAGTCGTTCCAAGACTATAACAGTATTTGGGAAACGAAGGGGTTTATCCAAATGTTTCGTAAATTGCTATTACAAGAACAAATCAGCACGCGTTTGTTAGCGTATCCTGATGGCGAACGGCGTTTAACCAACGTGTTGCATGCAGGCGAGGTCTTACAACAAACGGTCGTCACTGAAAAGTTTTCGATGGCTGCATTGTGCAATTGGTTGGCAGCGCAACGCAATGAAACCGAAACCAGCAGCGATGAACATCAATTACGTTTAGAAAGTGATGAGAAGTTAGTAAAAATCGTCACGATTCATAAAAGTAAAGGTTTGGAATATCCTATTGTATTTTGTCCCTACAGTTGGGAAATGAATTTACCCAGTATTAGCAAGAAAAAATCTAACCTCGAGCGTGCCATTTTATTTCATGACACTGAAAAAGATAATCTGTTAACGCTGAATCTTCAGGGCGATAAAATCGAACATCGCGAAGACAAGGCGCGTGAAGAATTGGCGGAAAGTCTACGTTTATTCTATGTTGCAGTGACGCGCGCGAAAAATCGCTGTTATTTAGTGTGGGGCGCGTTTAAAAATGCGGACAAATCACCTTTAGGGCACTTGTTGCATAATTCTGCAATTGAGGGCATTAAACGCCATCTGCTGGACGATGGGGATAAAAAGGGCAAAGAGGACAGCACCGCTTTAAGTGAAAGTGTGATTAGCAAAAGATTAGCGGATTTGGTTGAAAATTCTAAGCAGACGATGATTAAATTAACTTTAGATTCAGAAGCCTCCAAAAAACCTTATCAGAAATTGGCAGAAATCACGCCTAATTTAACCGCCCGCACCTTCACGGGGCAAATTCAGCAAACTTGGAAAGTTAGCAGTTTTAGTGCCTTAGCACATCAGGGCAGTTTTGAAGCCAGTGAACTTTCTGGCTATGATGAAAATTCCGTCCTGCCTTCACAAGCTTTGCCTGAAAATCCCAATGCTGCACCGTCAATTTTCAGTTTTCACAAGGGAAGACGGGCGGGTTTATTGCTACATGAACTCTTTGAAAAACTCAATTTTAACAA
Organism: Pseudomonadota bacterium; assembly: GCA_039797505.1. Lineage (GTDB taxonomy): Bacteria > Pseudomonadota > Gammaproteobacteria > Beggiatoales > Beggiatoaceae > JAQTYU01. The sequence goes on from JBDKHS010000249.1 coordinate 2,921, forward strand.
GCCTGATGTCAGCATATTATCTGAACTACTGAAAAAGTATGATTATACTGAAAAGACGGAAGCGTCTAAACAGCCCAAAAAATCGGAAGAGCCTTGGGAGCTGGTATTATCGAGATGGTTGCAAACTGTGCTGCACGCGCCCTTGGCGGGAAAATTTGGCAATTTAGTTTTAGCCACGATAACGCACGAAAATCGGCTGAATGAATTGACATTTTTCTATCCTTTGCGCCCGATTGACTCCCAAGGTGTGAGCCAAATTTTCCAAGAACATCAGTTATCCACCCCCGACTTGGATTTATCCCTGCTCGACCGCCTCAATTTCAAGCCGATGCAAGGTTTTATGACGGGTACTATTGACATGGTTTGCTGCTGGGAAGGGCGATATTATCTCATCGATTATAAATCACACTTTCTAGGTTATCGCCCTGAAGATTACGCGCGTCCTCAATTGGCACAAGTTATGAAACGAGAACGCTATGTGTGGCAATATTATTTATATACGGTGGCATTACATCGGTATTTAAGCCACCGTCTCCCCAATTATGATTATGAACAGCATTTTGGGGGTGTTTATTATTTATTTTTGCGTGGAATTCAGGCAGATAGTGAAAAAAATTATGGGGTATTTTACGACTACCCCCAGCCACAGCTCATACAGGCTCTTTCCGCATATTTAGGCGGTTAAGCACAGTTATCGGGAACGAGAGACAGGACAGATGGACCCTAAAATTATTTGGTTATTTATCTTAGTGGCATTTTATTGGTCATACTGTGTATTTTATGGCATTAAGCAGACTTTTACCGAAGAACGCATGTCCAGTTCTCCCGTTGCTGACAATCCGATTCCGTTATGGGTGTTTACTTTGGCGGCGACAGCGACTTCTTTCTCAGGCTGGACGTTTATTGGGCATCCCGGCTTATTGTATCGCGAAGGCTTCCCCTACGGTTATGCCGCCTTTTACGCCATTCTCATCCCCTTTACGGGCGTGCTTTTGGTAAAACGCCAGTGGCTGATTGGGCGACATTTTGGATTTAGCACACCTTCCGAAATGTTTGCCAGCTATTTTCAGTCAAACATCATGCGGTTATGCGTGATTTTGGTCGCCCTCATGTTTTCAATTCCCTATCTCAGCGTGCAATTACGCGCCGCAGGTTTTTTATTCAATGTACTCACCGATGGGCTGCTGGGCATTGACGACGGCATGATGATGCTGGCATTCGTGCTGCTGGTTTATGTCGCCTTCGGAGGGCTGAAATCCGCGATTTATGTGGACACCTTGCAATTGTTTTTGCTGATTGCAGGGATTGTGCTGTTGGGCGGGATTGTGTTGTATTTTGTCGGTGGTGTAGACAAGTTCCGCATGGGCATTGCTGCCTTGGTCAGTTCTGACCCGATTCGCACCCCCGAAGGCTATAGTCATTATGTTGCTGTGCCCGGACTTTCACAGTGGGTGAGTCGGGGAGAGGCGGCAGTCGGGGGTGCGTGGACTAGTTCGATGATTTTCACTTATTTGTTGGGAATGATGGGAATTCAAGCCTCGCCCGCGTTCTCGATGTGGGCCTTGTCAAACCGTAATCCCAAAATTTTTGCCCCGCAACAAGTTTGGGCTTCTTCATTGGTGGTGGGCTTGGTATTAGTTGTATTTTCCGCAATTTTAGGGATAGGTGGGCATTTTCTGGGCGCGGATTTGATTTTCTTAACCCAGCATCCTGAATTAGTAAACAATGTAATGAGCGCGGGTTTATTGGGAAAAGATTTAATGGACTCGCCTGCACAGTCAGAAATGCTCGTGCCGCAACTGATTTATATTGTCGGAGATTACGCGCCGTGGTTACTGGCGATTTTGGCAGTGTGTGCGTTGGCAGCAATGCAATCCACCGCCTCCGCTTATCTTTCGACTGCGGGTAATATGTTGACGCATGATGTGTTGCAATATTATTTTTTGCGCAATGCAAGCCCGACACAACAGCGTATTGTGGGGCGTTTGGGCGTGGTGTTGATTACTTTGGCATCGCTTGCTTTGGCAATGCAAACCACGGACGCTTTAGTGTTATTAGGCGGTGGCGCAGTGGCTTATGGTTTACAAATGTATCCCGCCTTATTGGGTTTGTGTTGGTGGCGGTGGTTGACCCGTGCAGGGGTGATTACAGGCTTAATTGCGGGAATTATTACCGTGACTTTAACCGAAGCTTGGGGCGTTTATTTCACTTCGTGGGGACGTTGGCCCTTAACCATTCATGCGGCGGGCTGGGGCATTGCCGTGAATTTTACCTGTGCTGTGCTGATTTCCGCGCTCACTCAAAATGCGGAACAAACCGCGCATCGCCAAGGCTTTCATCAATTTTTACAAGACAATTTACGCTTGCCTGAGGTAAAACGTGCTTGGATTCCGTGGGCGTGGTTTGCAAGTTTGACGTGGTTTTTATTGGCAATAGGGCCTGGCACAATGATTGGAAATACGATTTTTGGACATCCTGATAAACCACAAACTTGGTGGTTTGGGATTCCATCAATTTGGACGTGGCAGATTTTATTCTGGTTATTGGGTATCGTTTTGATGCAATTCTTGGCTTATAAAATGGAATTGTCCACGGTTTCGGAGAAGACGCTAAACTTGTTGAAACAAGAGCATCATGTGTAGAGCGCATTGTTTTTAAATGGCAATATTTCTCTCGTTTCAATACTCCTGTATCGATAATTAACCTGAGTTCGGGATAAGGAAGAGTAGAAAATTTAGCAGTCGTAGGGTGGAATAGCGTAGCGTATTCCACCAAGAAACGTGATAACTCTAGCCTCGTAGGTTGGGCTGCCAACGGCAACCCAACTGAACTTCTTTCGTTGGGTTAGCTTAGGCTAACCCAACCTACTTTAACTATTACGCTTCATGGTGGAATACGCTACGCTATTCCACCCTACAACTAAATTTTATC
>JBDKHS010000250.1:0-3532 GCA_039797505.1 Pseudomonadota bacterium
AAATGGTTGGGATTTTCAAATCTCGTCATGATTTCGTGCATGATGCGTTGAAGCAAATTAAGGGTGTGCGTGCGCTGCCTGCACAAGGCACGTTCTACATTTTCCCCAACATGCAAGAAGCAATTAAGAACTTGGGCATGAAGAATGATTTGGAACTGGGTGAACATTTAATCGAAAAAGCAGGGGTTGCGTTAGTGCCCGGTTCTGCTTTCGGTTCTGAAGGTCACATGCGGATTTCTTTCGCAACCAGCATGGAAAACTTGCAAAAAGCGATGGAAAGATTGCAGAAGGCTTTGGGTTAGTTTTTAAGCGGTTTGAGGTTGTGAAAAAGCCCTGTCAGGTTTGAAGCTGGCGGGGCTTTTTTACAAAGGGCATAATGCTAAGTTTGTTTACCACTTACTCTATTAAATCATCATTATCAAACTCTCTGATAGAGCTCACTGTTATCTGAGCAAATAATCGTAAGCTATTGATTATCTGATAATTAAGAATTCCTTTTTCGTAGAGTAAAAAATACTCAGATGTCAAAATGTTATCTGTTGGTGTTGAAAAACGAGATAACATTACTTGAGAATTCAACTTGTTTAAAAAAGTAAGTTTCTTTTCAGGAATACTCCCTTCTTTAAACCCAAAAACACTTAAAAATTTAAGCATCTTTGCCGCAATATTAATTCCAACCACAATAGTAACTCCATTATCTGTTACAATGATATCATCATCTTCATCTCTTTCTGCCTTTATAAAAGCTCTTTCAAACAAAGATAACAGATTATCTACAGTAACTTCTTGTTCTGCTAGTTGTTCTGAATTAGTCATTTATTTCTCCTTTACATTGATTAGAAATTATTTCCTCTAATACTATGCTTTTCATAGAGTTTTTATTTAGTTCTTTCTGCTCACCTTCTGAAAGGTACATATAAAAACTCTCTTTGTCAAGGGCTTCAGGGAGCGCATTTAGAAATTGAATGCTAAACCCCAATTCTTTAAACTCTGGAACAATTTGGCTTTTAAGTGAAGTTCTTTTCTTATTAAGGAAACAATACATAAACTTATTATTCTCTTGGGCAGTTACCAAGACTCTTATTACTTTATCATTATTAGAATAGCTTTTAATTTTTTTAAGTTTCTCTAGAACAGTAATCCAAAACCCCTTAGGATTTTCTCTATATTTTTCAATGAAAGGATTTTTAACTAAAACCCATATATCGTCATCTGGATAAACTTGAACGTACTCTTCTAGCAAATCCACATCATGTTGTTTATTTATTTGCAAATCATAACCTTGAAACCCTAGGGTAGGGACTTTTCCACACATAATATCTAGGTAATTACCTTTAATAGTATTGGAGTAAGTTCTATCTCCATGTTTTAGTTGAGAAATCGAGGTTTCTTTTTCTTTAATTTTTGATTGAAACTTTTTAAAACCATCAGAGTTTTTATTGTTTTCAGTGTTTGATTGAAGTTTTGTAGTTACATTTTTTAAGTTTTTTTCATCCATACTGTTTGCCTAATATGCTGATTTTATATTTTATAAAACTTACCACAACTACTTCCTGAATTCAAATAATCTACTCGTTTAAAACATAAAAATCGTAAGGTTCCCTCATTCCCAAACTCTGTTTGGGAACACCAGCCAGTCAAGCTCCGCTTGACGATTCAGCAAACCTAAAACCTCATTCAATAAATGACAAGATAATACACTCAGCATTTATTGCTCTCATTTCCAAACTCAGCGTTTATTGTATTGTCAAGCAGAGCTTGACGTGCAGGCATTCCCAAACGGAGTTTGGGAACGAGAAAAGACTATAATCTAGCCTTTAGGTCTCAGCTCTGATTCCTTGGTAAAAGCTTTCATAATGATTGCAATTGATTATTGCAACACATCCCCCTAAAATCAGTTGTAACTATCGAATATTTCACCCAATCCATTACGGAGCAAATCATCATGCAAGTTCTCATAGAAAATCGAGTAGAACAAGCATTTCGTCATTTACAGGTAGTATTCCACCGCAGTAATACAGTTACGGATTCAACTGCGTAACTCCTAAGTAGGCAAGCTCATTGAGAATTATGAAATGTAGAGATTTCAGATTTTCTCAGATTTTATTCAGCTTGCCTTTCTTATCCCGAACTCAGGTTAGTTATCATCTACACCATGGCTGTTCACAAGGAATACCGTCGTGATCGCCGTCCATTTGCGTATTAGGGGGTTGGGGGCGCAGTTTCAGATTTAAATCCGCGCTACATGCCGCTGAAACAGACCGATTCGCTTAATTGATGACACGCCCTGGACAATTTCTTAGAAAAAATTTTGCGAGATTGGGTTCATTGTCGTTGCGAATTTATGCGCATGAATTTTTAATTCGAGAGCACTGTGCGAATAAACTCACGCCGACAGCCTGTTCCTAATTTATTCACACAGTTGGATAGGAATGATTTCAAATTTGCGCTATCAGGCGTTCATTCTGATGAATTTGGATAATCCCATCACGCCTGATCCGCCAATAGCGTTTAAGTACGCATTTTCAATTTACGGCAATACACACTTTTCTAAACCCAAATCAGGCAAAGTCGCCAAGGTTTGCTGAGCGCAAAATACCACGGTATTCGCATGTTCTGGCTGCAAATAAGTCAACGCCACACGCTGCAAATCTTCAATCTTCACCCGTAAAATCCGCTGGCGAAAATTCCGCAAATATTCAGGGGTACGCCCATTCAAGCCATTGAAAAAACTACCTAAGGCTTCACCTGCGGGCGAACTCGGGCGATCCATGCGACAAATGACCCCTAAAACTGCCTCTTCCAAAGCGCGGGGTTCATGTTGCGTGGTTTGCAGCCAGTGCAAAGCGTCATCAAAGGCGGTTAAAGTTTCTGCCACATGCGGGTCACGATTTGAAGAAATCCCAAAACTGCCCACATCGCCATTATATTGCGCCGTCGAACCATACGCGCCGCCCTTCTCACGCACCACATGGTGTAAATAACCATTACGTAAAAAGTCACCCAACACCACCAACGCCACCGCATCAGGATGTTCACTGGTAATCGTCGGATAGGTGCGAGCGCAACTGTTCACTTCAGACGGAATACTCCAAATTTGGCGAGTTTGCGCGTGCACAGGAATGGGTTTTAATTTCTTCGCAGGCGAAGCAGGCATTTGCCAAGCTTTCCAGGTTTCTTGCAAGCTTTCAGCAATATTTACATGTTGTTGCGCTTCACTGACCACGACTAATTGCGGCACGACTTTCAGCAACGTATCGCGAATTTGTTCCAATTGTTTCGCGAATTTAATCAAGGCGGGTTCGTCATCTAAAGTTTCATCGAGTGCTTTCAACACCCGAATCCCATAAATGCCATTCCAACGCTCCAACAACGCGCCCGCAGGACTCACGCCTTGATTACACGCCAAGCCCGCCAAACTCAAACTGCGCTCGTTGATGCTATTGTCGTTATCGCTGCGATATTGTTCGATTAATTCACGAATCCGCGACAATTCATCAAAACGCGCCAGCACTAAAGTATCGTGCAATAA
>JBDKHS010000251.1:0-7321 GCA_039797505.1 Pseudomonadota bacterium
GCTTCTTGTAAACGTTGCGATTTGTGCATGTTCATGGGTAATACTACCACAGTAAACGGCGCAATGGCTTCAGGGAAAATAATCCCTTGTGCATCATTGTTCTGCTCAATCGCAGAAGCCACAATTCGAGAAACCCCAATTCCGTAGCAGCCCATCGTCATGGTTGCCGCACGCCCACTTTCATCCAAAACGGTGGCTTGCATTGCCGCGCTATATTTTTCACCCAATTGGAAAATATGCCCCACTTCAATGCCGCGTGCAATTTCAACCGTGCCCTGACCATCGGGGCTGGGGTCGCCGACTTCGACATTGCGAATATCGACGGTTTTGGGTTCGGGCACATCGCGCCCCCAATTCACATCGACTAAGTGGAAATCATTTTCATTCGCGCCACATACGAAATCCACTAAATGCGCCGCGCTGTGGTCCACTAACATCGGCACGTTTAAATTCAATACGCCAATTGAACCAATATCACAGCCCAAAGTGTTACGCACTTGTTCTGGGCTGGCAAAGGTCAGCGGATCGGCAACTTCAGGATATTTAATCGCTTTGATGTCGTTCAAAGTGTGGTCACCGCGTAAAACTAAGGCAACTAAGCCGCCCTCTTTGCCATCGACTAATAAAGTTTTCACACAAGTTTCAGGCGCGACTTTCAAAAATTCGCTGATTTCTTGAATAGTATGTTGATTCGGGGTGGAAACTTTGCTGTAGCCGCTGCTTTTAAGCGTGGCGCGTGGCGTGGTGGGTGGCAAGGCGGGGGCAAGTTCAACGTTTGCCGCATAATCGCTGCCTGTGCTGTAAGCGATGGCATCTTCGCCAGACTCTGCGAGAACGTGAAATTCATGTGAACTGCTGCCGCCAATGCTGCCCGTGTCTGCCAAAACCGCACGGAATTTTAAGCCCAAGCGGGTAAAAATGCGGCTGTAGGTAGCGTACATTAAATCATAAGTTTCTTGTAACGAGGCTTGATCAATGTGGAAGGAGTACGCATCTTTCATTAAAAATTCCCGCGCACGCATCACGCCAAAACGCGGGCGAATTTCGTCACGGAATTTGGTTTGAATTTGGTAGAAATTGGCGGGTAATTGCTTGTAACTGCGGACTTCGCGGCGGATTAAATCGGTAATAATTTCTTCGTGGGTGGGACCAAAGCAAAATTCGCGATCATGGCGGTCTTTGATACGCAATAATTCAGGGCCGTAATGTTCCCAGCGTTTGGATTCTTGCCATAATTCAGCAGGTTGAATCGCAGGCATTAATACCTCTTGTGCGCCAGCGCGGTTCATTTCTTCGCGCACGATGTTTTCAACTTTGCGCAACACTTTCAGACCCAAGGGCAACCAAGTATAAAGTCCTGCGGCAAGGCGGCGAATCATGCCTGCACGTAGCATTAATTGATGGCTAATCACTTCAGCATCAGCAGGGGTTTCTTTAAGCGTGGCGAGTAAAAGGCGTGACGTGCGCATAAATGTCCTTTGTGGTATACAAATGAGTCAATGAAATTAGGCGGTTCTAATCAGAAATGCGATAATGATACTCAACTAAACGTTAAAGCGTAAGTAAAAATTCAGAAAATATGTATTTTGGGTTTAAATCTTGGTTAAAACGGGATAGGTAGATTTAAAAATTTTAACGAAAGCCCCCAACCCCCTAAAGGGGGCTAAAGATAAAGAGTTAATCTTTAAAGTCCCCTTTAGGGGATTTCTCCTCGTTTCCAAGGAATGAGGAAGAAGAACTAGAAATTCTGTAGGGTGGAATAGGCGTAAGCCGTATTCCACCATTTTGCTCCGCTTTTGCAGAATTTTATGGTGGAATACACTGCGCTATTCCACCCTACCTAGCTAGTTTTCTCGTTCCGCGCAGTAACACGTTTAGCAACAAAAACAACAGCAGTACAAACCAAGGGAGGGGGAACGCGATTTTCATCGTGTTCTACATATTTTTAACTTTATGACGAGTCCGTAACTGAAGATGAGCACATTGAATACCCCTAAAGCAGCCTTACGCAACGATTGGCAATTAGAAGAAGTCACTGCTTTATTTGAACTGCCTTTGAACGAGCTGATTTTCCGCGCCCAAGGCGCATTACGCGGTTATTTTGACCCAACACAAATTCAGCTCAGCACGCTGTTAAATATCAAAACAGGCGCGTGTCCCGAAGATTGTGCGTATTGTCCGCAAAGTGTGCGTTATGACACGGGTTTGCCTGTTGAACCGATGATGCAAGTGCAAGAAGTCGTCACCGCCGCCGAAGAAGCCAAAGCCCAAGGCGCAACCCGTTTCTGCATGGGCGCGGCGTGGCGCAGTCCGAAACGTAAAGATTTTGAAACCGTGTTAGAAATGGTGAAAGCGGTCAAAGGTTTGGGGATGGAAACTTGTGTGACCTTGGGAATGCTGACCGAACCCCAAGTGCAACAGCTCAAAGCCGCAGGTTTAGATTATTACAACCACAATTTGGACACTTCAGAAGCATTTTATTCGCAAATTATCAGCACCCGCACTTATCAAGACCGTTTAGACACGCTGGCACATGTGCGTGATGCACAAATTAAAGTCTGTGCGGGCGGGATTATTGGCATGGGCGAAAACCTGCAAGATCGCGCACAATTATTGCTTACTTTGGCAAACTTGCCCGCACATCCTGACAGTGTGCCGATTAACCAATTGATTAAAATTGAAGGCACGCCTTTGGCGCAAGCGCAGGATTTAGATACGTTTGATATGGTGCGTTGCATTGCCGTGGCACGAATTTTGATGCCAGCCTCATACGTGCGCTTGTCCGCAGGCAGAACCGAAATGAGCGATGAGTTGCAAGCTTTATGTTTATTGGCGGGTGCAAATTCGATTTTCTATGGGGAAAAGTTATTAACCACAGACAATCCCAGTTTAGACAAAGATCGCAGCTTATTAAAACGTCTTGGCTTGCAGGCAGTCCAATGATTTTTTTGGATATTCCCTTACCTTTACGTAACCAGTAGCCATCATGAGCCATTACACCATTACGCAATTGTCACAAGAATTTAGCGTGACCACGCGCACGATTCGTTTTTACGAATCCGAAGGCTTATTAAGTCCTGAACGCCAAGGACAAGCGCGGATTTATAGTAATCGGGATCGGGTGCGCTTAAAGTTGATTTTACGCGGGAAGCGTTTGGGATTTAGTCTTAAAGAAATTCATGGAATGTTAGATATTTACGATTTTGAAAGAGACGAAGTCAAACAGTTGTCGGTGATGATTGATAAAATTCGGGCGCGGCGCACGCTATTAATCCAACAACGCCAAGATATTGATATTTTGCTTGGGGAACTCGGCGTGGTAGAAAAGGAATGCGTTGACATGTTGCAACAGCAAACCTCTTCCCGGGAACCTAACGAATAATCTCGCCAACATACACGGGGACGGTTTAATCGCTGTCCCTGTGGCAATAGATGTTGAGAATTTAAGCACTCAAACACCGTGCTAGCGAATCACCTCCCCGATTTTCAACAGGGCGGGCTTGAAAGTAATGCCCAATTTCTCGGCAATTCTCAAGTTGACAAATAATTTTCCTTCACGATTGCGTGTCATTGGAATTTGATTGGGTGTTTGTCCGCCGAGAATTTTGAGAGCGGCTTGTGCAGCCCAAGCCCCATGTTCTTCAGCTCGCAGGGTAATGCCTAATAAACTCAAGTGCGTCATCCACGACAGCGAGGTACTTGTAGGAATTTTAATATTAGCTTCCACAAAATTTTGTGCTTGCTGCATATCAAAGTCTTTAATCCCTCTTGTATTTGAAAAGAATAAAATATCAACTTCTTGCTGTGCTTTTAGAAAGTGTTCTTTCCATTCACTAAACGTGGTGGCGAAATACGTTTTATCTAAGGCTTTGCCCAAATGTCGTCCATAATGTTCGGCCGTTTTACGTTCACTTAAACCATCCATTGCAAGATAGCCAATGCGTGATCCTTTGGCATAAGCTTGTATATTTTTGATGATTTCACTCACCAAATCGACTTCTAACATGCCTGTCGCATTGTGATAAGGCAAACCATAAACACTGGCATCCCAATTTACCCCACAGAAAACAAAAGGAAGACTACTGTTTTTATAGTAGGGCATTAAGACATATTTAACTGCATCGTCATCACTGGTAATCACGACATCAGGTTTAAATTTATCAATATTCAGTTTTGCCACTTGAGCGGTCGCAAATTTTTCAGCCTCTGAAGCATGCCGCTTGGTATCCATGTAAAAAGTCATCTCGGTAAGATGGCTGCTTTCAAAAACACTTTTAATCGCCTCATGCAGGGTATGTGTCCAAGGATATTGATCATCATAGGAATGCAAAATAAACACGCGCTTATCTGCATGCTCTTGTGTAAAGCCCGGCTGTGCTACAAAACTCAAACCCACGATGAAAAATAGCTGCAAAACTTGTTGTACGCTCATAATATCGATTATCTCTAGGATATTTCAGGCAAAAGACCACCAAAGTCCTCACAAAATCATGATGACTGCTTTTTATTGGGACAATATTTTACGGGATTTCAGAGATAAACTCTAATGCAGCAATAGCCTTATCGAATAATTTCAGCCACTTTTAATAGCGAAGATTTGAAGGTAATGCCAAGTTTTTCAGCGATTTTCAGATTAATAAATAGTTTTCCGTCCCGACTCCGGGTAATCGGAATATTATGCACCGACTGACCGCTGAGAATTTTCAGTGCGGCTTGTGCAGCCCAAACGCCTTGTTCTTCAGGAATAAGCGTAATCCCCAGTAAACTCATTTTAGCCATCCATGGCACATAAGAACCTGAGGGTATGCGACTGTTGCGTTCTACAAACTGTTGCGCTGTTTTCATATCAAAACCGACTAAGCCTTGAGGATTTAGCAGGATTATCATATCGACCTCATGCTGTAATCTCAAAAAGCTGTCTTGCCATTCTTCGACGCTGCGTGAAAAATAACTTCTATCGACATCTCTTCCCAATTGTTGACGATAATTTTCAACCCGTTTGCGTTCACTAAATCCATCTAGTGCTAAAGTCCCAATGCGCGACCCTTTGGCATAGTCTTGTAGATTTTTCACCGTCTCGCCAAGCAGTTGCACTTCCAACATGCCCGTGGTGTTGCTATAGGGTAAACCATACACACTGGGTTCTGCATTCAACCCACAGAATACAAAAGGAATTTTACTGCCTTTATAATAAGGCATTAACACATATTTCACCGCGTCATCGTCACTGGTAATCACGACATCGGGTTTAAAATGATCAATCTGTAATTTTGCTTGATAGGCGGCGGTACGCTTGTCAGCTTCGGAGGCGCGGTACTTGGTGTTGAGATAAAAAACGCTGCTGGTGATTTCTGCACCGTCTAAAATACTGCGAATAATCTGATGAATCCCATGTGTCCAAGGATATTGCTCATCATAGGAGTGCAGGATAAAAATTTTTTTGCCTTTAAAATCTTGGGCGAGTGTACTTTGTCCCAAACACCAGAGCAGCGTGATTATTAAAATTTTCCATAAGACTTTTTGCATCATAGAGCGCAGCCATAAGTAGGAAAAACATTAATTCGGAAGCTAGGGTGTGTCATCAATTAGACCTCAACTGCGCCCCCAACCCCCTGAAGGGGGCTAAACATTAACACCAGCCCCTAAATCCCCTAAAGGGGACTTTAAAGATAAGGAAATATTTATGTTTAGCCCCCTTTAGGGAGTTGGGGGCTTTTTTAAAGATTTTTAAACATGCTATGTTAAAACTTAATTGATGACACGCCCTAACACCAGTAGCGTGATCATGATTAGCGAATAATATCCCCTATTTTCAGCAGATAGGGTTTGAAAGTAATGCCTAATTTTTCAGCTATTTTTAAATTAATAAATAACTTGCCTTGCCGATTCTGGACGATTGGAATATTACTGGGTGCTCTGCCCCCCAATATAGCAAGTGCTGCTTGTGCTGCCCAAAGTCCTTGTTCTTCTGGTATTAAGGTAATCCCCAACAGACTCATTTGAGACATCCACGCAATCGAAGAGCCTGTGGGTACTTTGATATTGTCTTCAATAAAGCTTTGTGCTTGCTGCATATCAAAGTCTTTCAGTCCTTTGGGATTGAGTAAAATCACCATATCCACTTCATTTTGCAGTTTTAGAAAGTTATCTTTCCATTCTTCAAAAGTGCTAGGGAAATAACTCTTGTCAACGGCTCGCCCCAAATATTCAGCATAATGTGCGACCCATTTACGTTCAGTGAAACCATCTAATGCCAATGTACCCAGTCGCCGCCCTTTGGCATATTCCTGCAAATTTTTTACAATTTCATTAATTAATTCAACTTCTAACATGCCTGTCGTATTTTTGTAAGGTAAGCCATAGGCATTGGCATTCCAATTCACGCCGCAAAACACAAAAGGCAGGCTGCTGTCTTTGTAATAGGGCATTAATACGTATTGAACGGCATCGTCGTCACTGGTGATGACGACATCGGGCTTAAATTTGCTAATTTGTAACTTTGCCATTTGGGCTGCGGCAAGTTTTTCGGATTCAGACGCGTGATTTTTAGTGTCTAAATAAAAAGTGCTGCTGGCAATTTCCTTAGCATCCAAAATATTGTGGATGATCTGATTGATTTTATGCGTCCAAGGGTATTGATCATTATAGGAATGCAAAATAAACACCCGTTTTCCCGCATAATCCTGCGCAAAAGCGAATGAACTTATCAACAAGCCCAGACTGATTCCTAATCGTAGACAATTCCGCAAAGTTTGCTTTGTCATTTTGAAACCTCAAGAAGCTGCTTCAGTTTTTATAGTTTTCGTAGAAGACATAAGAAGTTGAGTAATCACTAAACTCAAAATAAACCCGTTTTTCGCCATTGTCCACAATTAAATTTTGATTTTCGTCAACATGGCCATACCCATAACGATACGGACGCGAACTATTGCCGTCGGTAGCGGTTGCCGTGCTCAATTTATCAATCTTGATAAAGCGTTTAACCAGTTTGTCGCCCGCATAAATATCCAACACGCCATTCGTGCCTGTCCAATTTTGCAGAGTACGTCCAAACTTGTTTTGTGATTCTTGAGAACAGCCGCTGATGAGTAATACACTTAAGATAACAAAATAATATTTCATGATTTTTTCCAATAAAATAGCGTTGCTATTTATGATGTAGAGAGCGCGGGCTTTGCGTGAAGTGCCAGCCACAAGGTGGGTTGACTGCTGTCCGTCCACGCCACCCGATGCCGACAATGCGCAGGAATCAGCACATAATCACCTGCTTGCAATTCATGGATTTCATCTTGAAATTCCAAGCCTGCCCGTCCTTGCAATA
>JBDKHS010000252.1:0-3580 GCA_039797505.1 Pseudomonadota bacterium
TCTTGGTCGCCTAACCAGTCTGAACCTTTAACGGTGTCATACATGTGCCAACGCCAGTCATCTGCACCCATATTTCCTAAAGAAGCACTCATGCCCCCTTGAGCTGCCACGGTGTGGCTGCGCGTGGGAAATACTTTGGTCAAACAGGCCGTGGTTAAACCTTTTTCTGCCATGCCGAAGGTTGCCCGCAACCCTGCACCGCCTGCCCCAACAACGACAACATCATAGGTGTGGTCAATAATTTTGTATGCGGACAATTTAGCCTCCTAAAACAATACGTAACACGGCAACAATTGCGGTCACAATTAAGGTAATCGCAAGGAACTTCATTAAAACCATCGCAATAGTTTTAACAACATCTTCGTGCAGATAGTCTTCTACAACTTCATGCAAACCGATATGCGCGTGATAAATCAGCACTATCGATAATAAAATTAAGGCAATACTGTTAAAAGGGCTTTTTACCCAAGCTTGCACATGTTGAAAATCTTGACCTGCCACAGTCGCCAAAGAAAATACAAACCATAACAATAAAGGTACTAAGGCAATTGCGGTTAAACGTTGTGCAATATAGTGATCTGTCCCATCGCGGGCAGACCCCAAACCACGCACTTTTGCTAAGGGTGTCCGTAAGTCACTCATTCCTAAATCCTCTTTACTTAGTAGTCAGCGCGAGGCCCCAAGCCAACGCCGTCAAGACAATTGCAGCAAACCAGACTAACTTGCCAGATGCGTAAACTGACTTGATGTCCATCCCTTTAGCAGCATCCCAAAACAAATGGCGGATACCATTGCATAAGTGATAGAACAAAGCAAAGGACCAGCCAAACAAGCATAACAAGCCAATAAATGAACCGAAAATGCCTTGAGCTTGTTTATAACTTTCTGCTCCGCCTGCAATTGCGAGCAACCAGTACACCAAAGCCAGTGTACCTGCGGCAAGGAAAATTCCTGTTGCGCGGTGTAAAATTGACATTACAGAAGTCAATTGCGGTTTGTAAATTTGTAAATGTGGCGATAGAGGTCGCTGTTGCGCTGCCATTGCTTTGTCCACCTCGGTTAAATAAAGTTTATGGGAAGGGTAAACAATCAAAACGTAATCAATAACTAGAAATAGTTGTGATTTCCATAGAATCTATGTTCATCTGAACGCTGCAATGCCAATTGCTGCCGTGAATTCACGACATAATCTTAGCAAAATTCTGCGTTCCTATAGCCTTGCCAACTATCAAGGCTACTTTCACCCGTAAATCGAAAGTGCCTGAAAGTATAATTGAAAAGCGAAATTTCTCAAACACTTTTACGGCAGAATAAATGAAAACTCTATTTTTGATGTGAGAACGGATGTTATTTAAGGTAGATTGCTGATAGAACAGCTAAAAGAACACGATTTGCAAACAATAAAAATTAGGCAGTGCTGAATTAACGCATGAATTTAAAACACGTTTGCGATGATGTCGGTTTGATTGAGATGTTTAAGCAGAATCTTGATGATTTCAGAGATAAACCGTAAGTAACCTGAGTTCGGGATAAAGATATTCAGAATCAGGATTTACAGGATTATCGGAATTCATCAGGATGAATGCCTGACACTGAGGACAGTTTTTTAATCCTGAAAATCCTTGAACTCTGTAAATTCTGACTCTGAAAACCCTTTATAACTTTTTAATAAACATAGCATTACTGAGTTTTTAGCGCATCCCTACCTCAAACTCAGGTGACTTTATGTTCTAAAGAAGTTTGTAAAATCCTCGCTGCTGGAGCGTTGGAACGAGATGAAGAGTTATCGTATTTGTGTAGATACTTATGTTTTCCAAAGAGGGATATTAAACCCCGTTCATTCAGGATTAATGCTGATGTCAATCGGGTTGCTATTCGCAATCACAATCCCATCGGAGAGCAATCTGATCCCAAAATAAATCTGTAGATGTCCAGCCCCGATAAACTTACCCTTGTAGATTTGAAAGTCATTCATTTCATTCAAGTTAAAGCTAAAAAATGACGATAAGCTATTTCCTTCTTGAAGAACCGCTTTGTTTTCTGAAGTCATCATGAAATTAATGGGGGTTTGAGCATTCTGTGGAATATAGTTTGCGTAAACGACCACATCAGCAGGCTTTCCAAGGTATTGCGGGGATTTGATTTTAATGCTGCCTGTGATATTGACTTCATCTCCAAGCTTTTGCGTCACCAGATTTCTGCGTAGTCCAGAATTTACCTGAATACCGCCACAAAAGATGATACTAGGCACTTCGATAGGAATAACCGCATTTTGCATTTTGGCAGCTCCCAAAGTTTCCAGCGCAGAGGTACAGCGTTGGGCGTTACTGCTGGCACTGCTGGAAACATTAAGCTCATTAGACACAACAGGTTTATTATCAGCTAGCTGTTTAACTTCCTCTGCCAAAAGCGCACGGTCATAGACGCGAACTTCATCCAGTGTTCCATAAAATGGTGTGTTCCCGATGTCTCGACTGCCAATTTTGAAAGGCCCTTTGTTAAAATAATTATACGGGCCTTCCTCGGCTGAGACCAGTTTGCTGGACAATTGCTCGGTTTTGATTGCTTTGCCGTCGACATAAACCGTGGCGAGATTATCCGCATTGAATTGCAATGCCACATGTGTCCATTTATTCACAGGCACGACAAAACCCGTATCAATCCAAGACCAGGGTTTATCCAGTGTAAAAATTGCAAACTGTAATGTCCCGCGCCGCACAGAGAGTGCATAAATTAATTCTCGGCTAAAAATAATACATTCATTATCATCCCGCGAGTAACAAATCCCCTCCCAATTTATCCATGCAGTGGTGGTAAATTGTGGCGTATTGAAGGGTTTATAATCTGGGGTGCTGATCATTGCATTTCGATCGTTCAATGCCAATGCCGTATTGGTGCGGTTAAATCGGTTTACGGAGGGATTCCCGTTGAGTATCACTGCATGATTCGCATGACCACTGGCATCGTCGGCATTGCCATTTAAGGGATAATAAGCAACCAAGCCTGTGTTTAAACTGCTGCTGGCGGGAATCTCTATTTCAGCGGAGGGCTGTGGCGTATTGTTTTCTGCTAATTGCCCTAATTCTTCAACTGTAAGAACGCGGTTGTATATCCGTATGTCGCTCAGTGCGCCATAAAAGGGCGTTCCTCCTAATGCAGCGCGTCGACCAATCGAAAGTGGAATGTTGTAATACATGATGAATGGGTCGGAATACAAAACTCTCCCCGAATATAAACTTGACTTAACCCACTTGCCATTAATATAAACACTGGCGATGTTGCCTTTATCAAACTGTAGTGCGACATGTGTCCATTGGTTGACTGGAATTTTGACATCAGTATTTATCCATTGCCAACTGTTCGTTTTCGTAGAAAGCGTGCCTATCGCAAATTGCAGCGTTCCTTCTCGTACCGCAAGCGCATACATATTTTCTCGCATGAAAATTACGCACTCACTGTAATCTGTATAAGTATTCGGACAACTCCCCGCCCAATTTATCCACGCAGTTATCGTAAAGGGATCAACATTAAAAGGCTGGCTGTATGGCACAGCGACGGTCGAAGTCTTGCCGTTGAACTG
>JBDKHS010000253.1:0-6982 GCA_039797505.1 Pseudomonadota bacterium
TGGTGTAATTGGTGACATCTTGCACCGTGCTTAAATTATTTTCGCGCACGGTTTTTTCAATTAAAACGGCATCAATCGCGAAGCATTTGCACACTAATGCGCCTTCTTCGTGATCATCTTGCCAAACTTCGCCACGGAAATTCGCAATTGCAGCTTGTAAAGCTTCACGCCCCATCACTGAACAGTGCATTTTTTCAGGAGGTAAACCGCCTAAAAAATCTGCAATATCTTGGTTCGTAACTTGTAAAGCTTCATCTAAGGTTTTGCCTTTGATGATTTCAGTCAATGCAGAAGAGGAGGCAATAGCAGAACCGCAACCAAAGGTTTGAAAGCCTGCATCGGTAATTTTTTGGGTATCAGGATCAACTTTCAGGGTCAAACGCAAAGCATCGCCGCAACTGATTGAACCGACTTCACCCGTTGCATTGGCTTCTGACACTGCGCCAGCATTTCTGGGGTTGAAAAAGTGATCTTTAACGGTATCCGTATAATCCCACATGGTGCATTCTCCGTAGTAGTCGTGTGAACTGTTTTAATTAGTGTGCAGAGAAAGAACTGCCACAAGCGCAGCTTGAGGTTGCATTAGGATTTTCAAACTTGAAACCTGAACCTTCAACGCTTTCTACGAAGTCAATGGTAATCCCACTGAGCAAGGGCACGCTGATGGGGTCGATAAGGATTTTGACCGTGCCACAATCTACGATGGTGTCATCGTCGCCCGCTTTTTCTTCCAAACGTAAGCCGTATTGGAAACCTGAGCAACCTCCGCCCGTAATCATCACGCGCAAACCTGCGACGGGGGTATCATTGCCTTTCACGAAACGGGTAACAGCTTTAACAGCATTTTCGGTCAGCGTAATCATGGGTATTTGCTCCTAAACAGACGGGTATGGGCTAAGTTAAGCCTTATTTAGCAAGCGGCGTGCCATGCAATTTTTTAAATTTTACTTGATTGATTTAAAAGGATTTAAACGCATATTCCTGAGTTATTTTGCTGTTATTAAACTTACGTGTGTAGAACTTTGTTATAAAACTTACAATGTGTTTGTCGCCTGAATAAAAACGGGGTTTTGTGGTGTAAATTCTTGCGATAGCAGGTAAATACGCTCGACAATGCTTAAATAAGCCGAGTTCGGGATAAAGAGGCTCAGAATCAAAATTTACAGAATTATCCGAATTAATCAGAAAGATTAAAGCGGTTTTCTCGTTCCCAAGTGGCACTTCACTGCCATTAAATTAAGCATAATTCAAGGCAGAATAAGGCTTAAATCGAGCATTAGACCTGCTAGGTTTTGAAAACCTAGCAGGTCTTAAGTATGGCAGTGAAGTGGCATTTGAAATACTGTTTTGACCGCATTGCGGTTAGGTTCAGAAATCTGCCTATTCTTTTCATTAAGCCCTGTATTATAATTACAGCATACGCGGCTTAAAGATTAACTCATTGATTTTTTGAAGCTTCATTATTTCTTGTCACACAGAATCTTATGATGATGCGCTTTAAATCAGCGACCGTTTATATTTTTCCCATAAATTTATGTAGGATTCTAATATGCAATTAAAACATCTTTTTCAACTGATGCTTACAGGCGCAGTGCTGCTACAGCCTGTATTTGCCGCCCCGCCACAACCAGGGCAAGGGCAAATCAAATGCTGGCAAAACGATGATGGCGTACGTGAATGCGGCAATGTGATTCCGCCACAATACACCCAACAAGGGTATAAAGAAGTCAATTCACAAGGCACGACCGTGCGTAAAGTTGACCGCGCGAAAACCCCCGAAGAACTCGCTGAAGAAAAGCGTAATCGAGAAGCCGCCCTAGTAGCCGAACGGGTTCGTAAAGAACAAGAAGAAAAAGACCGCGCCTTGTTGCTGCAATTCAGTAAGGAAGACGACATCGAAAGTGACCGTAAAGCCAAACTCAATACGATTGATGCGGCAATGTCTTCAATTGACAGTTACATCAGCAGCCTCAATAAGAACTTGAAAGATTTGGAAAAGAGTTTAGAAGAAAGCTTGAAAAACCAAGCTATTACTCCGCCCGCACAAATCACTGCCACCAAGCGCAATATCGAAAATGTGAAACAGCGTATTCGGACCAGCCAAAACACCATTGAGAACAAGCAACGCGAAAAAGATGAAGTGAATCATCGTTATGACGGTTATTTAAAGCGTTATAAAGAAGTTTTGGAAGAGCAAGCCAAACAAGAAAAGAAAGCGCCCGCCACCACTAAATCAGGCGACAAGGACAAAGCACCTGAAGAAACCAAGCGTCCTGCGGCGGTAGTTCATTAAACTTAGGGCGTGTCATCAATTAAGTTTTAACAAAAAGTAGCGTGTTTAAAAATCTTTAAAGAAAGCCCCCAACCCCCTAAAGGGGGCTAAAGATAAAAGATTTGGTCTTTTAAGTCCCCTTTAGGGGATTTAGGGACTGCTTTTAATCTTTGAAGAAGTGGGAGCGCAGTTAAAGCTTCATTGATGGCACGCCCTAGAAATTATGCAGTCTAAATTTTAAGCTAAGTTTGCGATTGTAGGTGCGAATTTATTCGCACAACACGCTCGAATTAAAAACGCATGCGAATAAATTCGCACCTACAACTCGCTCTGTTGACAACAGACGCTGTTGAGTGTTTAGCCCCATCGGGAATTAAGAGCGTAGTAAAATTTAAACATTAGGCGGTTATTAAAAAATCAATGCGCATTGAACTGATTTGTATAGGGCAAAAAATGCCCGACTGGGTAAACGCAGGCTATCAAGAATATGCCAAACGCTTACCGCAAGGCTGTAGTTTGCATCTCACCGAACTTGCCCTGCCCAAACGTGGCAAAAACGCCAACATTCCCCAATTGCAACGCGAAGAAGGGGACAGCATGTTAGCCGCCATACCCAAACAAGCGCATGTGGTCGCTTTGGATGAGCGTGGGCAAGCATGGGACACGATGCAATTGTCCAAACAATTAGCGCAATGGATGCAAGAACATGGCAGTGTCGCGCTGTTGGTCGGAGGGCCTGATGGTTTGGCAGAAAGCTGTTTGCAACGCGCCCAACAACGCTGGTCTTTATCCGCTTTAACCATGCCACATCCTTTGGTGCGAATTATTTTGGCAGAACAACTTTATCGCGCGTGGAGTTTATTGAATAATCACCCCTATCATCGTGCCTAAATAAGGACACTTATGCTCTATCTCGCCTCTGCCTCACCCCGCCGTCGGGAACTACTCGAACAATTAAAATTTCCCTACACCGTCATGACTCCCAAAATTGATGAAACACCTTATCCTGCTGAAAATCCGCGTGATTATGTGAGTCGTCTTGCCTGCGCCAAAGCGGTGGCGGGGCAACAATTAGTGCGCCCTGAAGATCGGGTTTTGGCAGCAGATACCGCAGTGATTTATCAAGGGCAAATCTTTGGCAAGCCGAAAGACGCAGCAGATGCGGCGGCAATGTTGCGCCAATTATCGGGGCAAACTCATCAAGTGCTCACCGCGATTGCCTTGCTGCAAAATGAACAGTGTTTGAGTCGTGTCAGTGAAACTGCAGTGAGTTTTCGCCCCTTGAGTGAAGCAGAAATCCAAGCGTATATTGCCACTCGTGAGCCTTTTGATAAAGCAGGTAGTTATGCAATTCAAGGGCTTGCCAGTATTTTTATTGCACGCATTGAAGGCAGTTATTCTGGGGTGATGGGTTTGCCCTTATTTGAAACCGCAGAATTATTACAACAAATTCATTACCCGCTGTTGTGAAGCCGCCATGATCGAACATAAAACCAGTTATTTGCAGCCGAAAATCATTATTTCAGAAACCGCGCCGAGCTTTCTCAGTTATGTGTGGCGCGGTATTAAACTCTTTGGGGTGTTTTGTTTATTGCTGGTATTCTCGGCAGCTATTTACTTGTATATCGAAGGAAAACAAGTTATTAGCAGTTTTGATGAGGAGTTTTTAGGCGTATTCAGCCAATTTGTGGAACAGGTTTTAAAGCAAGATATGGCGCGGGCTTTGGTGGTGAAAACGCCACTTGAACAAAAAATAATCCCAGTCCAAGCCATTGAAGCGATGAAAATACGTGCAAAAACTTTAGGACTGAAATTTATCGAGTCACATACTTTAGTTTCTGCCACGCCCTCAGGTAATAATCACTCAAAACGGATGATTGAAGTTTTAGAATTTTTCGATGACAAAGTGACTGCACAATTATTGGAACACAGCCCCGATTTTGCAGTGCATTTACCCTGTCGGATTGTGGTTTCAATGGATAAAGACGGGCAGGCATGGCTGACAACTTTGGATTTGAGTTTGTTGGCACATGGCTCGGCGCATTTGCCGCCCGAGGTGAAAAATAACGTCTTGAAATTGCAAGATGATTTATTGCGAATTATCAGTGCGGGGGCGAGCGGGGCGAAAGAGTGAGCTTTCAATACGCACTAAATTTTCTAATTGATCTGAGTTGGGGATAAGAAAGAGTAGAAAATTTAGCAGTTGTAGGGTGGAATAGCGTAGCGTATTCCACCTTGAAACGTGATAACTCTAGGCATGACACAGTTGAATCGATAAGACCCTCATTGTACGGCAGAAGCTTGTAAAATCCTCGCCGCTGGAGTAACGAGGTAGTCATTCCAACGCTGGAGCATTGGAACGAGACAAACTATCTTTCAAGCGATGAAGGGGGCAGCATCAACTAACTTTAAACCTTCCCTAAAATTCAAAAACCAGCAGCATTCAAAGCACTGTCAGCCCTAAATTCATGAGGGGCTTAATGTCCGTCTTTCGGCTTGGCAATTTCATACGCCGCCAACTGTTCTGCAGTGGCAGTGGTTTGATTTTTTTCTTTCCAGACTTCGTAAGGCATGCCGTAAACAATTTCTCGCGCTTCGTCATAATTCATGGACACGCCATGTTCTGCCGCCGCTGCCATATACCACTTGGACAAACAATTGCGGCAAAATCCCGCCAAGTTCATCAAGTCAATATTTTGCACATCGCTGCGTTCATCCAAATGCTTAACCAATGCACGAAATGCCGCCGCTTCTAATTCGGTTTGTGTTGCTTTGTCCATCCTTAAATCTCCTCGGTTAGTACGAATTAATTACCCTTATCCCACCAGATTTCCATACCTTGCGCATTTAATTCTACGTCAGTATTCAACCAGCGACGGCATTCAGCTTCAGGCAAAGTGCAGCCCAGTGCGCGAATTTCTGCAATGAAGTATTGCATAAGTGCATCGGTGAGTAATTGATGACGATCATCTCCTGCTTCAGCAAATTCTTCAGCAAATAAAATTTGTTGATCGATATTGTCGTGCAACTTGTCCGCCATGAGGGGAATATTTTGCAGCATCCCATAATGAGTTAAAAACATCGCCTCGGGCTGATATTGCATCATGCGTTCAATCGAATTGTGCATTGCCAGCGGTTCAAATTGTGAAGGGCTGGTGGTGGCAAAAATAAATTGTCCTTTGGCAGTGTCAAAAACACGGTAAGAAATCCCAAAGGTGTCGCCTGTGAAAAAGCTACGAGAACGTTCATCAAACACACAGAAATGATGTTTTGCATGTCCGGGCGTGTCTAAAAAAGTGAATTGTCGTGAATTTAAACTCAAGGTGAAGCCGTCGGCTGCGGAAATCACCCGTTTTTCATCAATCGGCAAAATATCCCCATAATCTTTTTTAACTTGCTCCGTGCCATACACCGCACTTGCGCCCGCAATTAATTGGCTGGGATCAATCATGTGCCGCGCCCCACGGGGATGCAGTACTAATTTTGCATTGGGCAAGGCTTGCATTAAAGTGCCCGCGCCGCCTGCATGATCTAAATGCACATGGGTGACAATGACATAATCAACATTTTCGACAGGAATATTTTTCGCCGCCAAAGTTGCGAGCAAATGCGGTGTAGAATAACTCGTGCCCACATCCACAAAAGCAGCGCGGTCACCTTCGACAATTAAGTGACTGGCGGCAAACTGTGGGCAAGTGAAAGCAGTGTCAATTGTGGTGATGCCACAAATTTGGTCTTGAAAATTTGCGATAGGTTTCATAAATCATCAACATGGAAGTTTGTAGGGAAGTGGTCGGCTTGTAAAAATCTTTAAGAGAAGCCCCCAACCCCCTAAAGGGGGCTAAACCTAAAAGATCTTGTCTTTAAAGTCCCCTTTAGGGGATTTAGGGGCTTCTTTTAAGAATTTAAAAATCTCCACGGTTGCGGAAATCTTAAATTCCCCTTCAGGGGCTTGGGGACTTCTTTAAATGAGTATAAGCTAAGCCGTTCTCAGGAGGCAAAAGCCCGAAATTTTTTACCCAGCTTAAGCTCAGCCATGATTAATGCTCAACTTCTTAAAAATACCGCTAAGCCCTTGCTAAGCATAAATTTATTTTTAACATTTATCTGCATTTAACCGCCTTAAGCAGTTGCGAGTTATTGCTAGATACACTAAACTAGTGAGATAAGTTATTCGCGCCATAGAATTTGGTATTCTTAAAGCCCCGTATCGGGGTTTTTTTCTGAGAGTTTGTGACGCAGGGATGTGCAAACCTTACCATAACTGTGGCGAACCTTCGATGCTGAGTCGATGGCAACTGGGGTGAATCAAGTGGGCATTGTGCCCTTTTTTTATCTTTAAAATTTGCCATTAATCTAATTCGTCAATCGCACAGGATTTACTAACTTTGTTAGACACCGCATTACAACAATTATTTGAACCTGCTGTCACCGCACTTGGCTATGAATTAGTCGGTGTAGAACGCCTTTCATTTGGCAGACGAGGCGCGCTGCTGCGCGTGTATATCGACAGTCCCACAGGCATTACTGTCGATGACTGTGGACGGGTTAGCCATCAAATCAGTGGCATCTTAGACGTAGAAGAACCGATTAAGAGTGATTATACCCTTGAAGTGTCTTCTCCCGGGCTGGATCGCCCCTTATTCGCACTTGAGCATTATGTGCGTTTTGTGGGTAAAGAAGTCAGCTTGCGTCTACATCGTCCTATCG
>JBDKHS010000254.1:0-5707 GCA_039797505.1 Pseudomonadota bacterium
AAGTGGTGATTGCAGGGCATAAAGCAGCAGTTGAACGCACGATGGAAGCCGCGAAAGCGATGGGTGCAAAACGCGCGATTTTATTGCCGATTAGCGTGCCTGTGCATTGCAGTTTAATGCGTCCCGCAGCGGACAACATGGCACTGCGTTTAGCGGAAGTCAGTTTTCAAGTCCCGAAAGTGCCGATTTTGCACAATGTGGGCATTAGCGCAAAAACTGAGGCTTCAGAAATTCGTGAGGCTTTGGCGGCGCAAATCTATCATCCTGTGCGTTGGGTTGAAACCATTAACGCAATCGCTGCACAAGCAGTCGAGACTGTTGTAGAATGTGGCGCAGGAAAAGTGCTCGTCGGCTTGAACAAACGCATTGTAAAATCGATGAATACTTATAATCTTAGCGATGTTGCAGGCTTAGAAGCCGCAATTAAGGCAATGGAGTAGGGCGCGTGAAAATCGAGTTGACAGGTGAAATTGCTTTAGTGACGGGCGCAAGCCGCGGCATTGGAAAAGGCATTGCCTTAAGTTTGGCAGCCGCTGGCGCAACTGTTATCGGCACCGCGACCACGGAAGCGGGTGCGGCTGGGATTACTGAATATTTGCACGCCGCAGGTTTTGCAGGCGAAGGTAAAGTCTTAGATGCGTCTTCAGTGGATTCCATCAACGCGCTGCTTGCCAGTCTTGATAAACACATGCCCAGTATTTTGGTGAACAACGCGGCAATCACCCGTGATAATTTGCTGATTCGCATGAAAGATGATGATTGGGACAGCGTGATTAATACCAATTTAACCGCTGTTTATCGCTTGTCCAAGGCCTGTGTCAAGGCAATGATGAAAGCGCGGCACGGGCGTATTATTACCCTAACTTCTGTGGTAGGCTTGACAGGCAACGCTGGACAGGCAAATTATGCCGCCGCCAAAGCGGGCGTGATTGCCTTCAGTAAATCGCTCGCCAAAGAAGTGGGCAGTCGGGGCATTACTGTGAATAATCTTGCCCCCGGATTTATTGCAACCGATATGACCCATGCTTTACCCGAGGCACAGCGTACCGCTTTATTGCAACAAATCCCCCTCGGTCGTGCGGGATCGGTTGAAGATATTGCTGCCGCAGTGACATTTTTAGCTTCCCCTGCTGCGGCGTATATAACGGGAGAAACTTTACACGTCAACGGCGGAATGTTCATGCCGTAAACGGGTAAAGCCCGATGCAGTTTCTATGGAAGTGTTTCTAACCTTTGAGAATGGCAGCAAGGCTGCTTTTTAAATATCCTGGAGGATAATCTGTTATGAGTAGCATTGAAGAACGCGTTAAAAAAATTGTTATTGAACAATTAAACGTTAAAGAAGATGATGTCAAAAATGCCTCTTCTTTTATCGAAGATTTAGGTGCAGATTCTCTTGACACCGTAGAATTGGTTATGGCTTTGGAAGAAGAATTTGGCTGTGAAATTCCTGATGAAGAAGCAGAAAAAATCACGACCGTGCAACAAGCCATCGATTATATTACCAAAGCTCAAGTATAAGTTTGTGGGCAAGGGTATAAATTCAAAAGGTCGGGGAACCGACCTTTTGTTTATCAGGATAGAGCATCGTGAGTAAAAAACGCGTCGTTATCACAGGGCTTGGCGTGGTTTCCCCCGTCGGGCTAAACGTTAAGGATAGTTGGGCTAGTATTTTAGCGGGTAAAAGTGGCATCACCCGCATTACTGAATTTGATGTGTCGGGGTTTTCGAGCCAATTCGGTGGCACGATTAAAGGCTTTGACATTCACCAGTTTTTAGCTCCTAAAGAAGCTAAGAAAATGGACCCCTTCATCCATTATGGGATCGCGGCAGGCGTTGAAGCGATTAAAGATTCAGGACTTGAAATCACCCCAGAAAATGCAGAACGCATTGGCGTTTCCATCGGTTCTGGTATTGGGGGCTTGCCTGGGATTGAAAAAGGTCACCTGATTTATTTACAAGGTGGGGCGCGTAAAATATCCCCCTTCTTTGTACCTAGTAATATTATCAATATGATTTCAGGCAACTTGTCTGTGAAATATGGCTTGAAAGGTCCCAGTTATGCGATTGTCACCGCCTGTTCTACGGGCACGCATAGTATTGGTAATGCCGCACGTTTAATTCAATATGGTGATGCCGATGTGATGATTGCAGGCGGTGCAGAAATGGCAACCTCGCCGATGGGTTTAGGGGGATTTGCAGCCGCCCGTGCCTTATCCACCCGCAATGACAATCCAGAAGCAGCCAGTCGCCCTTGGGATAAAGATCGCGATGGTTTTGTGCTCAGTGATGGTGCAGGAGTCGTGGTTTTAGAAGAATATGAACATGCCAAACAGCGTGGTGCAAGAATTTATGCCGAACTTATCGGCTCTGGGATGAGCAGCGATGCTTATCACATGACTTTGCCACCCGCGGATGGTGAAGGCGCAAAACGTTGTATGATTAATGCCTTACGTGATGCGGGTGTAAATCCTGAACAAGTGGATTATATCAACGCCCACGGCACTTCAACTCCAGCGGGTGATATTGCTGAAACTCTGGCAATTAAAGGTGCATTTGCTGATAACGCTTATAAAATTCCTGTCAGTTCAACCAAATCCATGACGGGGCATTTATTAGGTGCGGCGGGCGGCGTTGAAGCCGTGTTCACAGTTTTAAGTTTGTATGAAGGTGTTATTCCTGCAACGATTAATTTAGATAATTCTGATCCTCAATGTGATCTGGATTATGTGCCCCACACGGCACGCCCACAGCAATTAAATATTGCAATCTCGAATTCCTTTGGATTTGGTGGTACGAATGGCACTTTGGTGTTTAAACGCCTGAGTTAATGACGACTGCCCTTTTGTGAAACGATACTCGCCATGAACCGCTTAGCTGATTGTTTTGATACACTGCGCGCCAAAAAACGCAAGGCTTTAATCCCCTTTATTACTGCGGGCGATCCGAATGCCCACATTACAGTGCCCCTGATGCACGCTTTAGTGGCTGCGGGGGCGGATATTTTGGAATTAGGCGTGCCCTTTTCTGACCCGATGGCAGATGGGACGGTGATTCAACGTGCCAGTGAGCGCGCAGTGGCAGCGGGGACGCGCTTGAAACATGTCATTGATATGGTGCAAGAATTTCGTAAAACTGATGACACGACTCCCGTGGTATTGATGGGATATTTGAATCCTGTGGAAATTATGGGCTATGCGCATTTTGCACAGACGGCGCATCAAGCGGGGGTTGACGGGGTTTTAACTGTAGATTTGCCCCCCGAAGAAGCCAGCGAGTTGGTGACTTTATTACGGGCGCATAATTTATCTGCCATTTTCTTAATTGCGCCCACCACCACCCCACAACGTATCCAGCATATTGCCGCGCAAGCGGAAGGTTATCTATATTACGTGTCGCTGAAAGGGGTCACAGGCAGTGCCAATATTGACACTGATGCAGTCTCGAAAAAGCTGGATGAAATTCGGCAATACACGGAGCTGCCCTTGGCGGTGGGTTTTGGGATTCGAGATGCAGTGACGGCGCGGGCTTGTGCACAGATCAGTGATGCGGTGATTGTGGGCAGTGCTCTGGTGCAACGTTTGGCAGATTGTGCGCCGAGCGAGATTTTAAACACCAGCAGCCACTTCATTAAAGAATTACGGGATGCAATGGACAGTTTGTAATATCAGGCTTATTTTTGAAGCTTGAGCATGAAGTCCTCACTTTTCAGTAAAGTGGGGACTTTTTGTTTTGAGGGCGTATAGAACCGATTTGGAATCTCTAACCTGAAGCAAGCCGTTTAATAATAAGTTTGATAAAACACAGTTTAAGTTTTGCATTCGCATTCTCAAGGCTACGCTCAAAGTTCTTAACCAACGACTTACATCGCTCTACCCAAGCATTAGAACGTTCTAATACCCATCTTGCCTTGACGGGCACAAAACCTGTTTTACCTTGCTCTAACTTTTCCTTCTTGGAGGGCTTAGGCGATAGCTCAAATTCGATTTTATCCATGATTTCAGGATAAAACTCCTCTAATTCTTTTCGAATACGCTCAGGATGATAGCCATTATCCAGCAAGATTGTTGTTTTCCCACTCTCTAATGGTTTATCCCTGAAATAATCGAGATTCTCCTTTTCTGGGGACGAGTTTGTTTTTTCTTGGGTAATAGCTCATTTAACATGGCTTCTACTATGGCCCATTCTTCATCTGTGAGGCTACTTGAATAAGGACTCATTTTATCTCGCTTTGCTTGGCTCATCTTTCACATCTTATACAAGATTCCAAATCGCTTCTATACGGTAACAAAATGAAATATATGATTATATTCGTCGAACTCAGGTTAATTAGTTTTCAACTGCGTAACTCCTACATTTGTTTGTGTTTAGCACCCTTTATGGGGTTGGGGGCGCAGTAAATCCTATTTGATGACACACCCTAGTAGGTCTTCAATAAAGCATTATTCAGGACTGACAGTGCTCAATAACACTGCCAATCCTTTGGTTGACTTAAGCCTTATGCCCAAGTTAATCGCAATCACGAAAGAAAGCCGTTTCAAATCAGCAAGAATCTGATGAATTTTTCTGCACAAACCGTTAAACTGTTGGGCTTTACGGACACTGGCTATTCCCTGCGCGTGTGGGGATCAGGTCGTTGGGCATGTTGTAACTGGAGTCCCCTCATGGCAAATGAAGTTTGTTTTAGAAACATTCACTTAGACAAATCTTGGACACTTCCCGTGTATGAAAGCACGGGCGGATATGCAGTTTTGCGTAAAATCTTAAGTGAAAAGACCCCACCTGATGAAATCATTCAGAAATTGAAGGCTTCAGGCTTGCGTGGACGCGGCGGCGCAGGCTTCTCGACGGGTTTGAAGTGGAGCTTTATGCCTCGTAGCAATATTCAAAAATACGTGGTGTGTAATTCTGACGAAGGCGAACCCGGCACTTTCAAAGATCGTGATATTTTACGCTATAACCCTCACGCCTTAGTTGAAGGGATGATTATCGCAGGCTACACCCTTGGGGCAAGCGTCGGCTATAACTATATTCGTGGCGAATTTAACGAACCGATTGATCGTTTTGAAGCTGCCTTAGCAGAAGCTTATGCCGCAGGTTTATTAGGGAAAAATATTTTAGGTTCAGGTCTCGATTTTGATTTATATACCCATCACGGGGCAGGTGCTTACATCTGCGGCGAAGAAACTGCCTTATTAGAATCTATCGAAGGTAAAAAGGGACAACCCCGCTTTAAACCCCCGTTCCCTGCAAGTTTTGGCTTATATGGCAAGCCCACCACGATTAATAACACTGAAACCCTCGCTTCTGTCCCCACGATTTTAGAAAAGGGCGCGGAATGGTTCTTAGGCTTAGGCAAGCCTAATAATGGTGGTTCTAAGTTATTTGCGGTTTCTGGACACGTCAACCGTCCCGGCAATTATGAAATTCCCATGGGTACACCGTTCTCCGAGTTATTGGAAATGGCAGGCGGTGTATTAAACGGGCGCAAGCTGAAAGCGGTTATTCCCGGCGGTTCTTCAACGCCTGTGTTGCCCGGTGAAGTGATGATGGGTTTAACCATGGATTACGATTCCATCGCCAAAGCAGGTTCAATGCTGGGCGCGGGTTCGGTGATAGTGATTGATGAAACTGCGTGCATGGTGAAATTACTCGCACGGATTTCTCACTTCTATTTTGAAGAATCTTGTGGACAATGCACGCCTTG
>JBDKHS010000255.1:0-2604 GCA_039797505.1 Pseudomonadota bacterium
ATATAACTGATGTCTTTTGAAGCGATGTCAGGGGTTATTTGGGTCATCACGGTTTGCACGCCGCCTGTGGTAAACATTAAAAAACCACTGGCGATTAAAGTCGCTGCAGGAAATACCACCCCATTTAAAAAAGCTTTATTCGTGCCCCAGAGGTTGGGCGGAATCGCGTTGAACAGTAAATTATTGGCTGGCGTGCGCAAAGCCCAGCGCATTTCTTGATTGAGAAATTGGGTACAAATACTCAATACCAGCATGGTGGTTACACTACCCGCGCCTTGGTGTTTGGCGACCCAATAAAAGTAAACAAATAATATAAACGAAATGCAGGCAATCAGCGCGGGGTAGAGGAAATTGCTCATGCCTACGCCCATTTTCAAAATAATCCGCGAGGTTAAAAATAACTGAACCAGCAACCACGCGAGATTGGCAAAAATTTCATACACTGCAAAAAAGGCAGCCCGCTCATGAGAATCTGGGAAAACATCAGGATAAACAATTGCTTGATACTGATATTCTAAGAGTTTATTCCCAATCACAAACATCATTAAACCCAAAGACATAAATATCATCAGGCGTGAGTGCATGACGTATTTCACGCTGCTGATCATGTCTATAAAAGGATTGCGAGAACTGCCTGCTTTGATGGTTTGATTGGTCACGCGCACCGAACTGAGGCGCGTGCGCACGATGTGCAGCAAGGCAAATGCGCCAAGGCAACTTATACCAAGCACTAATACTAAATTTTGGGGGTCGGCGTGAAAGCCTTTGAGCAAAGTGACCAGTGCGCTACCGCCGCAAATGCCTCCAATCGGCATGCCTGCATTAATAACCCCTGTGACGCGCTTAGCTTGCACCGCAGTGAAGTAGGAGGCAACGACGCTACCCACATGAATTGAAATTAAAATATAGAAAAATGAAGAGCCTACAAAGAAAACCCCATAAACCCAACTGAAGGTATAGGCATCACCCGAGGCATAATAAAACAGGAATTGCGCAATAATTGAGAAAAATGTAGAACAGAGTAGGAAAAAGCTGAAAATATCTAAACCGCTGACGCGCTTGGTATAATGTGCATAAATTGTCGCGCCCACCATCACCAGTAAATCTACGCAAATGAACATGACAGGCAGGATGTCACTTTTTAAGTGAGTGAATAACAAGGTCATGCCGATGCTGCGTGCGAAACTTGCCCCGAAGGAGTACACCATTAACACTAAAAATAGGTAAAGTACGCCTTCCCATTCATTGGATTTAATGGACAGCAAGTTACTGAAGAAGCGTGTAATCATGGTGTTCTAGGTGTCAGCACATATACGCACAAGTCGTATCTTAGCACGGGTATTAAATTTTACTGCTATTTTTTGCCACGGTCTCTGCCGCAGGGGGCACAGGTTTGGGAGCTGGATTTGAATTGGTATTTGCATTATTAATCATACCCCGCATCCGTCGAATTAAGGCTTTAATAAAACCGAAGGCAATCGCAGGATACTCATGCGCTAACTGCTCAAGGTCATTGCGTTGAATTACTAAAAACGTACAAGGCCCCTCGCAACGCACAGTTGCAGTCCGGGTTTCCTCGTCAAATAATGCTAATTCCCCCAAAAAGTCATTTTCTTTCAAGGTGGCAAGATGTTTGATTTCTCCGCCACTCATTTTTTTGAGAATTTGCACTTTTCCAGAAACCACGATAAACAGCTTGTCCCCAACATCCCCTTCATAGAATAAGACGTGTCCGTCTTCATAGGATTCCTCAGACGCAATCGTCGAAATCATATGTAAGTCCTCGGTTTTCAACATGGAAAACAGAGGCACTTTGTGGAGGACGATAATCTTCTCTAATGGAATCATTGAAAGTAACGTTAATCCATCGTGTGCGACAAAATATCATCAAGAGTTGAAATCATGACGTAGCATAGACATATTTTTTACACTTGTCGCAACATTGTATAAGTTTTTTGCGCCTAAAACACGTCAACCTTCTTCATAATGAAGCAAAATTGTGACCAAGTTATTTTCAGCACACTAAATACATCAAGAATTCAGGACGTAGGGTGAGCTTTTGCGAGAATATCAGTTGACTCTCAAGAATTCTAAACTGTTCACTGCGCCCCCAACCCCCTAAAGGGGGATTTTTTAAAGAAGCCCCTAAATCCCCTAAAGGGGACTTTAAAGACCAAACATAATTTTTATGTTTAGCCCCCTTTAGGGGGTTGGGCGCGCAGTGAGGCTTTTATAAACCCGCCGCCCGCAATTTCTCTTGAATAAAGCTGACTGCATCCGCTAAAGGAATATTTTGAGAACTGGCATCGCGCCGCCCCTTATATTCAAGTACACCTTCATCTAAACCCTTATCCCCAAGCACCAAACGGTGGGGAATTCCCAGTAATTCCATTTCCGCAAACATCACGCCGGGGCGTTCTTTGCGGTCATCAAATAACACGTCAACTCCAGCCGCTTGTAATTCTTGATATAATTTTTCAGCGGCTTCTTGTAAACGTTGCGATTTGTGCATGTTCATGGGTAATACTACCACAGTAAACGGCGCAATGGCTTCAGGGAAAATAATCCCTTGTGCATCATTGTTCTGCTCAATCGCAGAAGCCA
>JBDKHS010000256.1:0-4420 GCA_039797505.1 Pseudomonadota bacterium
TCAACATTATTGTTCCTCCTCTCCCGAAATCTTAAATCAACCGAGTATAGTTCCCACGCTCCAGCGTGGGAATGCCTATAGCGTCGCTCCATCGGCGCGTTTATTCTTGAATGCCAAGTCATTAAAATTATTTAACGACTTAAATGTAAATGCCTTTTATTTAAAACAAGCCTGCAAAACCCTCGCCGCTGGAGCGTGGGAACGAGAGAAGTAATTTAAGGTTTAATGCAGGTAGCACTGTCTTTTTCAGCATTGCTATCTGTAAAATTCAATAATTCTTAGGAGTTACGCAATTGAATTTACAAGCAGTTCGTAGGGTGTATAAGGCGTAGCCGTCATACACCTTGCGATTTGAAACTTTATGCGGTTAAAGGTGTATGGCGGCTACGCCTTATACACCCTACGCTTGATAAAGCTTTCTGAATTAATGAGCTTATTAATTCAACTGCGTAACTCCTAATTCTGTCAATCCTGATTCTGACAATTCAAATTACGCCTCGAGTTTGTAATGTAAATCCCAAACCCCATGCCCCAAACGTTGCCCACGCTTTTCAAATTTGGTGAGCGGACGAGCATCACAGCGCGGTGCGTAATTGCCGATACCACTGTGATTTTTCAAAGGGGGTGCAGTGTCCAAAACCGCTAACATTTGATGCGCATAATCTTCCCAATCGGTCGCCAGATATAAATCTCCGCCAACTGCCATGCGAGAGCTGAGTAAATTGACAAAGTCGGGCTGAATTAAGCGGCGTTTATTATGTTTTGCTTTGTGCCAAGGATCGGGAAAGAAAATATACACCGTGTCAAAACTTGCAGGACTGACATTCTTTTTCAAGACTTCGACGGCATCGTCACAAATGACTCGAATATTTGTAAGCCCTAAATTTTCGATTTGCGCCAATACCCGCCCAACGCCCGCAAGATAAACTTCCATGCCCAGATAATCATTTTCGGGATGTGCCTGTGCCATTTCGACCAACGCATCCCCCATACCAAAGCCAATTTCTAAATGCTTGGGGGCAGTTCTACCAAAGATTTCTTTTAAATCATAAGGATGATTGGTTTCAAGCACAAATTGCGACCATTGCGTATCAATCGCATGTTGTTGTGAGGCGGTAATGCGTCCACTGCGGCGCACGAAACTGCGAATAGGATTATTTTGAAATGGGGAAGTTTCAGACATTTGGAAAGTTTCAGTTAATTTTTGGGGAAATAAGTGTGTGATGTTGTTTTGAATGCTGATGCTATTTTTAAGCGGCTGCGGATTATTTTTTGATATTCCAGCAGTTAGTCATTATAAACTGTTTTGGGCAACATCTCGACAGTCCCCAATTTTTGCATATCAGAGAATTTTAAAGGATTGGGGAGCGTGTTAATGCCACAGCGATGATGTAAGCAAATACCGTGATCGCTCCAAATGCTGCCATCAGGCGTATATTTGCCGTTTTGCCACGTTTCAATGCAATTGTGCCGAGCACGATATACATCAATAAAGCGAAAAATTTGGCTGTGAGCCATGCAGTAACCAGTGGATATTGCTGTAAATTAATCGCAAGTAAAATGCCGCTACATAACAGTAAAGTGTCTATACCATGCGGCAGAATTTTTACCCAAGACTGTTGCAAGCGTGGCGATTGTTGTTGTCGCCAAATCACACGCAACATGAAGAAAAGACCACTCAGTGTGATACAGCTTAAATGCAGATATTTAAACCATAAATGATAATTTTGCATGTGTTTTCATTATTGTTAATTGTTAATTGTTATATGACTTCAAAAATCTATTTGGACTCTTAATTTTAAACTAAGTTTGCGAGCTGGTTGTAGGTGCGAATTTATTCGCATGCGTTTCTAATTCGAGCGCGTTGTGCGAATAAATTCGCACCTACACTTAGCTCTTTTGACAACATACACGATTCAGTTTGAAGCTTAACTTCAGAATAGAAACGAGTTCAAATCGGTTCTATATTTTGCTCATTATGCAAAAAATATTGAATTGCTTTTAGTAAGGTGCCATAAACGAATAAATATGACGACATTATTCGCCATCTTCTTCACTGGGTTTAAATAGGCTGGGGTCAATATTGTGCCTATCCAACATTTTGTAAAAATACTTACGTTCCCGCTGGGCAATCTGCGCCGCCTGCATCACGTTGCCGCCCGTGATTTGCAATAACTGCATGATGTAATCGCGCTCAAACCGCAGCCGCGCCTCATCTAAAGAGGGCAAATCGGTCTGTTTATCGCGCAAGGCTTTTTGCACTAAAGAAGCGGGAATAATCGGAGTCAAAGACAAAGCAATGGTTTGTTCAATCACATTAAACAATTGCCGCACATTACCGCGCCATGTCGCATTCACTAAAGTTTCCATCGCTTCGGGGGAAAAACCTGTGATATTTTTATGATTTTTCACCGCCAACTGCTTTAAAAAATACCGCGCCAACAACGGAATATCTTCACGCCGTGAACTCAACGCAGGCAAATCAAGGCTGACCACATTCAATCGATAATACAAATCTTCACGGAATAAACCATTTTTCATGCGCTCTTCTAAATTTTGATGAGTCGCAGAAATAATCCGCACATTCACCGCAATTGATTGAGTTGCACCAACGGGACGCACTTGGCGTTCTTGCAAGGTGCGCAATAATTTAGTTTGTGCGGTCAGTGGCAAATCGCCGATTTCATCTAAAAATAGCGTGCCTTTATGCGCGGCTTGAAATAAACCTTTGTGATCTTTAACCGCGCCCGTAAACGAACCTTTGGTGTGCCCAAATAATTCCGATTCAAACAAAGGCTCAGGCAACGCGCCACAATTCACCGCGATAAACGCTTGGTCACGGCGCGGGCTGGCTTGGTGAATCGCTTGGGCGAGTAATTCTTTGCCCGTGCCACTTTCCCCATGAATAAATACATTCGCTTCACTGTCGGCAACTAATTTCGCCTGACTTAGCAATTCTTCCATCAAGGGTCTGCGGGTAATAATGCTCGCCCGCCATTGACGTTCTACGGTGGAATCCGCAGGAATATGGCTGGATTCTTGCCCATTGAATTTCAAAGCTTTTTCAATATGTTCGAGCAGAGTTTTGCTTTCAAAGGGTTTGGTTAAAAAGCGAAATACACCTTGATGCGCCGCATCGACTGCGTCAGGAATCGTGCCGTGTGCGGTTAAAATAATCACAGGTAAGGCAGGATTGCGTTGTTGCAAATGACGGAATAAAGTCATGCCGTCCATGCCGTCCATGCGTAAATCGGTAATCACCAAATGCGGGCGAAATGCGGATAATTGCGCCAAAGCCTGTTCACCACTGAGCGCGGTTTTTACCTGATAACCCGCCGCTTTCAGCCGCATCGACAGCAGTTGTAATAAATCCTGATCGTCATCGACTAATAAAATATTATGCGGATTCATTAAGGTTTATCCAATGCAGCGGGTTTACCGCGATCATTCAGACTGCGTTCAATATTTTTCAATGCCTCGAGTTTTTGCTGAAGTTTGCTGCGTTGTTCCACTAAATCAAAACGTTCTTTGCGTTCTTGTTTGAGACGTTGCTCACAAGCGTTATATAACAATTGGCTGCGCCGTTCAGTTTCCACCCGCTCCAATAAAATGCGTTGCAGAAAACGTAAATATGCCAATAAGTTGACATCAATCGCCTCTGATTTTTGCAATGCGCCGTCGAGCAGCTCTAAAGCAGATTTATCGTTGCGCTGATTGGCGTGTGCAAATCCTTGTAATAATACTAATTTTAAACGATTTTTCGGCACATCTTCAGCCTTGAAATGTTGCAGGACTACTTGTAATTCTTGTCCCAAAATCGCTAAAGGCAAACTTTGAATTTGTTGAGAATAGCCGAGAAGAAAATTTAATAATTCTTCTTTCGGACTCACGCTTGAATTGAGCAGCGTCGGTGGCTGTAGCGGAAAAGCCGCAGTTGTCGTGGTGGGGAAAGGGGCAGCACTGGGCGTAGTATTGGCAGGCGCACTACAAGCCGCTAAGGGTAAAGCACAAACGCCAAGCCTTAGCCAGAAATGCGTAGGTCTAACAAGCAGAATCCACATAATTTTTTGGCAACGTCACGCGAAAGTGCGCGCCACAGCGGGTTTCTAATAATTCAACCTTGCCATGATGCGCTTGTACATATTCTTTAACAATCGACAAACCCAAACCGCTGCCCTTGATTGCACCTTGTGCATGAAGTTGCCCTTGATAAAAGGCTTCAAAAATCTTGGGGCGATCCGTGGTCGATATACCTACCCCTTGATCGGCGACTTCAAAAATCGCGAAGTCGCCTTGCTCGTAGAGTTTTAAATACACCGTCGTACCGGGTGGAGCATATTTAAACGCATTCGAGAGTAGATTATCAATAATACTTTTGAGTTTTTCTGCATCTCCTTCAAAACTAAGCTCTTCTAAATCT
>JBDKHS010000257.1:0-8412 GCA_039797505.1 Pseudomonadota bacterium
TCTTCGGGCTTGATCCTTCTTTATCTACGTTAATAGCGAAGACACCACCCAGACTATATTCATACGTTCCTGCACTCAGATCATAGACAGGAAGGGATATGATTTTTTCAAACTTGGGGACATTTGCCGTACAAGAATATTCTGGTGGTTTGGCATCGCTTTGAGCAGACATCACGACCTCAAAATGTTTATCCTTCACACGTTGAGCAATTCGTCCCAAGAAAGTACAACCATCAGTGAAGAAACCATTAACTTTTAGAAAAACTTGAAATGGGAAAGTTTCTGTCACCACGGTTTGCACCGTATCTACGTAAGGGCCACCCAAAGGTATTTTAACGTCTACTAAACGCCAGTCCCCTTGTTCCGTCAATGACAACTTCACATCCTGAAATTTTCCAATTTGGTCTGCGGTATCAATACGGGGAATAGTGAGAGTTCCGTTTTGATAAGTCGGATGTTCATTTTCTGGAAAATCTTTTCCAAAAGCAGGACTCACTGCCAGTTTGACTAAGAGTATAGGTAATAAAGAAAGCTTTGCTAAATTCATATTAACCTCTCGTTGGGATATAGCCCGTAAAATTAACGAGCTATGTTCGCTGTTACCAAGATTTGTACAAAAAGCGAGATGTTGAACCAGTTAACGTACTGCCACCAACATTGGTAACCGTATTCAATGTGCCTGAATCTCTCATTAATTGGTATAGTGGTGCCGCTGAAGTAGCAGTATTACAGACTGTGCCAGAAGCTTGACAGGCTGTTGCAAAGAGACCTGCAACATAAGGCGCGGAGAAAGATGTTCCATTAACAAGCGTTTGAACACCCGTATAATTTAGTGTTGCAACCGATTCTCCTGGAGCAAATGTAGAGATATTCCAGCCAAATCTGGAGAATGATGTGATCTCATCCTGTCCGTTGGAAGCTATTCTGTTTCTGCTTGTTGCGCCGACAACAAATGCTTCTTGGATGCGAGTCGGTGTATAGTTAGCCGTATTACAAGGATTATTACCTGCTGCGACAACAACAATGACCCCAGCATTATGAGCAGCCCTAATCGCATTTTCAAGGGTAGTATCAAACGTTGGATTGCTGCATGTAGTATCTCGGAACTCATAACTCCAATTTGCAATACTTCCCCTGGGAGCATTGGCTGCTAACCAGTTAAATAAGGTTGTTGAAGTAGATGTTGAAGTATTACCTGTACAATCAGTGGTTATTTTAGCCGCAATTACGGTAGCACCTTTCGCCGTACCATAAGTATTACCCGCTGCAGCACTGGCTACCTGCGTACCATGTCCAAAACAATCATTTCCAGTGCCTCCAGTATTAACATCCCAAATGACCGAGGCACGACCGCCAAATTCAGCTGCAACAGTCGCATTCCCTAAGGCAATCCCCGAGTCTAAGATGTAAATTGTTCTGCCAGTCCCATTTGAGGGAGAATCATTGTAAGTATTATCTAGGAGAGGGGTTACTTCATCCAATCTATCCAAAGCCCAGCCAGGGTTATTTTGAATAGCTGCGGTCGCTATCATATCTTGCTGGACATACAAGACCCGTGGATCAAGACTCAGTCTCTGCGCTTCATCGGCAGTCATATTCACATGGACTGCATTAATCGTCTCAAGAATTGAGATCACCTTCCCCTTGAGATTGAGTTGGGCAGCCAACTTTTCCTTACTCTGTCCTGTGCTATGCATACCAACGGGGGTTTTTCCACGATTCATTTCATTGGGTGGATCAATGATGGGTTTTTCCGTTCCCGATGGTTTCTTGAAAGTGATGATGTACGAATCCTTTACGAATTCTGCATGAGCGGAAAAAGTTGTAACCAACATTACTGCTGTGATTAAACCTAACATCTTGTGTTCATTATTACAAATTATTTGGTTGCTCCTCCAAATACACTGGTTAAATTAACATGGTAATATATACATGTATAATATATATTCCTATAATCTACCATGATTTTAACATTAGTAGCAACTGTTTTTCCCAGTCGTGTAGGTTGGGTTGCCATTGGCAACCCAACGCTCCCCTAAAAAACAATATCCAAGCCTTTTTCTTGTACTAAATGCAGCAATTTAAGGGCAATTCCCGTTGGGCGTTTTTGCCCCACTTCCCATTTTTGCACCGTAGTGCTAATAGGATGTGCTGAGGCACGAAGCGCATCATTCGTGAGAAAATGATGAACCTCGATTGATGCGCCTCCTAATAGAGACTTCACCCAAAGGACTGGCAGTGCTTAAAGCACTGCCAGTCCTAAATCACGATGGACTCAAGACCTGCTAGGTTTTAAAAACCTAGCAGGTCTCATGCTCGATTTAAGCCTTATTCCCTTGAGCTGGTGCAGGTTTGTAACCTGCACCGTAACGTTTTGGCTTATTCTGATGTTCTCAAACGTTTCAGTCGGGGTTACAAACCCCGACTGGCTTCGTGTTTATGCGAATTTGTATCGGACGCAGTTTGTGGCTCAGAATAAATCACTCTAACGAATGCTTCACTTTATTTCTCATTCCCAAACTCTGTTTGGGAACGAGGGAAAAATTGGGGTAATTGTGTAAATTATGTGAATTGTGGTTCAGACAAAAACACTGAGTATATCTTATTAAAACTATACACTTTTTGCTTGACTTTGATATTTAATGTATATACATTAAATATATGAAAGTAAATTTTGACCCAAGCAAAAATGAAGTAAGCATAGAAGAACGCGGATTGCCTTTTTCAATGGTCGAAAACTTTGATTGGAGTTCTTCTTTTATCGTTGAAGATGTCCGAAAAGATTACGGGGAAAGAAGATTTCAAGCACTTGGATTTATTGATGACTTACTGTACATGGTCGTTTTTACTCCAAGAAATAATGTTGTTCATGTCATTAGTTTTCGTCGTGCAAATAACCGTGAAAGGAAGAAATATGAATCCCAAGTTAAAT
This sequence comes from Pseudomonadota bacterium, assembly GCA_039797505.1. Taxonomy (GTDB): domain Bacteria; phylum Pseudomonadota; class Gammaproteobacteria; order Beggiatoales; family Beggiatoaceae; genus JAQTYU01. Next base: position 2,933 of record JBDKHS010000257.1, read on the forward strand.
CCTAATAAAATTACGCCTGAGAATCCTGAAGCGACTGATGAATGGTTTGCTAAGGCAAAGCCTGCTTCGGACATTTTGCCTGAATTATTTGGAAATGCGGCTGCTTCTGAAATGCTTAAGCCTAAAAGACGTGGCAGACCTGCATTAGCGCAAACAAAAACGTCTGTGAATATTCGTCTTGATCCTGAAATTGTGAGTGCATTTAAGCAATCTGGTGCAGGTTGGCAAACGAAAATTAACGAGGCGTTGAAAGATTGGCTCAAAACGCATTCACTGATTTCTAAGCTTTTAACTCGAAAGCCCCGTAGGTTGGGCTAGTGCTAATAGGATGCACTGAGGTACGAAGCGCATCCTTCGTGAGAAAACGATAAACCTCGATTGATGCGCCTCCTATGGAGACTTCGCCCAAAGCACTGCCAGTCCTAAATCACGATGGACTCAAGACCTGCTAGGTTTTAAAAACCTAGCAGGTCTCATGCTCGATTTAAGCTTTATTCTTCCTTGAATTATGCTTAACTTAATGGCAGTGACGCGACTGGGAATGCCTAGACGCTTTACCACTGTGTATATAACTCAAAATGCACCCCATTATCCTGTAAATCATGGTCTTTATTGCTGGGCACAGATTTCAACGCCTTGCCCCAATACAATTCTGCCAAAACTTTAGCGGTTGGCAACCAACGCAAACCCACCCCTGCACTGGCTAAAAAACGCGGTTCGGAGGTGTTTGCATGTGTATTCCACGCCCGTCCATAATCAAAAAACGGCGCGATTTGTAACACACCTTCATCCAAATTACCCGAAGTCGCACTTTCCATGCGCCACTTGCTAATCGGAATGCGCCATTCCAAAGAGGCAATTAAACCATTGTCACGAATTAATTGATTTTCACGATAGCCGCGCACCGTGGTTGCACCGCCGAGCGCGAGTTTTTCCAAAGGCAACAATTCTTTTTTGCTCAATTGCACATCGCCGCGAAACAGCAATTGACTGTCTAATAATTCCAAACGCCGCACCCATTGCAACTGCCCCAACCAACTGAAAAACCGTCCGTCAGGCGAGCCATCATAATTAATCGTGGCATTTAACAGATGTAAACCCGTGTTAAAACTAGAACGCGCCGCCAACACTTGGGTACGACTGCGCTCTAGCCATTCTTGTGTGAAACGCAGCACTGACACGGTACTTTTTCCATCACGCACGCCTGGCGAAAATGAAAAAGGCTTGCCCAGCAATGAAGTTTCACTGCTGCGATGATCAAATTTCAGCCCTAAATTAAATTCTGTATTGGGCGTTTTATGCCAAGGCTGCAAGATGCCAATTTCATAACTATCTACCAAACTTTTCACATCCAATTGCCGAAACGTTTCTTCCACCACCTTGGAATCACTGCGCCCCACATGAAAAAACAGCGTGGTGTCATAGCGATTAATCGGCACACTGTAATTCAGCCCGTAATCATTTAAACCTTGGGTTAAACCATAATGCACATTCAAACTGTCACCCCAACCCGACAGATTGCGGTGCAAGCCGTCTAGTTCTGCGCGATATGCGCCAATGCTGGGCGAGCGATGATTATTAAAACGCAGTCCCCACTGGTGCGGTGAGGCTTCTTCAACTTTGACATTTAAAATGCTCTCGCCCAAATTCAAACTCGGGGCAAGTTCTGCATTGATACGTTTAAATAAAGGATTTTGCTGCATTAATTGCAGGCGTTTTTGTAATTCATTAATATTTAAAGTAGTTTTTTCGCTGTCTTCTAAGTGAGTTTTAATATAAGCGGTTTTGACTTGTTCATTGCCAGACACTTCAACCTGCGTCAATTCACCTTCAATGATTTTAAAGGTAATTTCCCCTTCAATGACTTGTTGATCAGGAATCACCGCCCCTGAATTAATATAGCCTTCATTCACATAGTGCTGGGTAATTTTATTTTTAGCTTCTTGCAATTCTTCAGCACTGATGGCGCGCCCTGTGTATTCGCTCAATAAAACTTGTAAAGTGTCTTCAGAAAAGCTGCGATTGCCCACAAAGCGAAAAGCTTTCACCTGCACTTGTCCCAATGTCGAAAGCGGCTCGGTAATCGGGGGAATATTTGGCAAAATCTCGGATTCAGAAGCCGATAAACTAGGGGAAAACGCACTCACATTTGCCCCTAGTAATAATACCGAGAAATTAAAAATACGTTTCAAGAAGAAATTACCTGCATGATTCGCTGCTAATGCAGGCTATTATAAGACTTACTTTGAGAACGAGATATTCTCAAAGCGTAGGGGGAGATGTTGCACGCTTTTAGGAGGTATGTTGTTGTCGCTGTTGTTCTGCAAATTGACCATAGCGGGTATCAATCCCGCGAATATGGGTAGACAGCCAAAACTTCAGGAAAATTGTAAAATCATCACTGAGTTTTTCAATCGAACCTTGTTCAAAATCTTCAACAAAACGGGTCAAATCCGTCAGCAAATTCAAGTGTAAACGTTTATGAGCTTCCAAACCAGAAAAGCCTAAACTGCTCATGTACTGCTCTTCGTCACGGAAATGCTGACGGGTATAATCCACCATGGCATAAATGCTTTTCAACAGTTCTTCTTTACCTGCATTCTCAGTATTTTTGTCGTAGATTGTGTCCATCAATCTGATGAGGATACGATGTTGTTGATTCATCACTTCAACACCAACATCCAATGAATGATCCCATTCAAAAAAAGCCATGATTTTTCTCCGTGTGTGAGGTTAGTTTGCCTTAACACCTTAGCCGCGCTCCAGTTCCTGATGCGCAGTTACTAAGTTAATCCACATCAATTCCATTATTTACAATAAGTTAGCATTATACATTACACAATCGTGTTTCTAGTAAAATCAGATAGTGACTGACTCAACTGCGTAACTCTTGAATAGTTTAGCCTGAGTTTGGGATAAGAAATAGTAGTAGGGTGGAATAGCGTAGCGTATTCCACCAAGAAACGTGATAACGCTAGGGCGTGTCATCAAATAGGCATTCACCGCTAAAGAAGCCCCTAAATCCCCTCAAGGGGACTTTAAACATTTAAATTATTTGTATTTAGCCCCTTTTAGGGGGTTGGGGGCGCAGTTTCAGATTTAAATCCGCATTGAGTGATGATTGCTTAAAAACTTTTCTTATCCTGAACTCAGGTTACTATTACTAATCTCACCGCCATTCAGTTAAGCATAATTCAAGGGAGAATAAGGCTTAAATCGAGCATGAGACCTGCTAGGTTTTTAAAACCTAGCAGGTCTTGAGTTGAACTTGATGAGCACTGCCAGTGCTTATATTTCCGTGTTATGCGAGAATACAAAACGCCACGCTTAACTTAATGGCAGTGACAACTAATCTACGAACTAGCCGTAATCAAATTTAACCGCTTGGCAATTTCCAAAGTCAGCTCTGCCTGATTCAAACTATAAAAGTGCAGCCCTTGCACCCCGCCTGCTAACAAGCGTTCACACAATTGCGTAATGACATCTAAACCGAAGGCTTGCAAACTCGCCTTGTCGTCTTCCAAAGCCTGCAAGCGCCAGCGCAACCAGCGGGGAATTTCCGCGCCACAGGTTTCAGAAAAACGCGCCAATTGGGTGTAATTGGTAATCGGCATGATGCCTGGAATAATCGGAATATTGATTCCGCGCCGCGTGCATTCTTCCACAAAGCTGAAATAGGCATCGGCATTATAAAAATATTGGGTAATCGCGCTGTTTGCGCCTGCTTCCACTTTCTGCTGGAAAAAGTCTAAATCGGCTTTAGCACTACGCGCTTGCGGATGAAATTCAGGATAGGCCGCCACTTCAATGTGGAAATGCTCGCCCGTACTTTCCCGAATGAAGCTAACCAATTCATTCGCATAATTAAACTCACCCAAACTGCCGCGTAAACCTGAAGGCGTATCACCGCGCAGGGCAACAATGCGCCGAATATTTTTGGCTTGATAGGCTTGTAATAATTCGTAAATAGTTTCTTTGGTGCTGGCAACGCAAGACAAATGCGGGGCTGCCATCACCTCCGAATGTTGTTGAATATCGACCACGGTTTCAAAAGTTTTTTCTTGGGTCGAACCGCCCGCGCCAAAAGTCACGGAAAAATAGCTGGGGTTTAAAACTTGTAATTGCGCACGCACTTGACGCAGTTTGATCATGCCTTGTTCAGTGCGTGGCGGGAAAAATTCACAACTGAGGGTTAAATTCTGTGGATTCATAATGGGCTAATATCGGAAAGAAAGAGGCAGATCAAAGCATAGATAAAACCTAGAGACAAGTTTTTTCAAAGCTACATCTCGCCATGCCCGCCGTCTCGGGTGACTAAAGCACGAATATGGCGCACGCCTAACGCCACAATAATAGCGACCACAGGAATTGCCAGCCCAATTGCCACATCCGAATTAATCGGCACGCCCAAAGATTTCACCGCTTTCACCGCATAACCGACTAAACCCACGGTGTAATAGGTAATTGCGGCGACAGATAAACCTTCCACAGTTTCTTGCAGCCGTAATTGCAAATGCGCTCGGCGATCCATAGAAGCCAGTAAGGCTTGATTTTGTTGCTCGCGGGCAATATCTACCCGAGTGCGCAATAAATGGCTGGCGCGGGCAATCCGTGCCGATAATTCTTCTAAACGCCGTGCGACGGAATCACAAGTATTCATTGCGGGCGCAAGCCGCCGATCCATAAATTCATGAAAAGTTTGAATGCCCTGAATCCGTGTTTCTCGCAGTTCGACAATACGGCGTTGAACTAAATCGTAATACGCGACGGCAGCATTAAAACGGTAATTAGTGCGTGACACGATATTTTCCACTTCTGCGGCTAAAGTGGTTAATTCGTCGAGTAAGACAGCTTCATCTTGTGCGACATTTTTCGCCAGCGTGCTGATAATGTGCACTAAAGTTTTCTCGGCTTGAGCAAGTGCGGCACTCACTTCTTTTGCTAAAGGAAAGGCTAATAACGCCATCATCCGATAGGTTTCAATTTCAAACAGGCGTTGTAGCATTCGCCCTGCTTGACGCGCCCCTAAATTATGATCGTGCATCAAAATTCGGCTAAACCCGTCGCCCTGAATCTGAAAATCGGTGAATGTGGTTGCCACATTGTCGCCCACATACGAGCCGACGAGAAAATTACCGGTGAAATACGCGCCAATTCTGTCTATGTTAGGGGTTAATTCTGAGCTGCGTTGAATTGCGGCGTGCGCTGCGACAATGGTTTGTTGGGTGCTTAATTCGTCGAGCCAATCTTGCGGCAAACTTTCGAGCACGGTTTCTGCAAACGGCTCGACAAATTCACCGCGTTGGAAAAAAGTGTAGCTGGTGAATTCGCTGTGACGCTCCCATTTAAAGCGAAACGCGCCTACGTCAGCACTGAAATGACTCGCCTCAGGTTTGGGGGCTTTGTGTTGATAACGTTCACACAGGCGGCACAGTTGCTGATAATCCAGTGGGCGCGTGGCTTCGTTGCTGAGCACGGCA
>JBDKHS010000258.1:0-5342 GCA_039797505.1 Pseudomonadota bacterium
ATTGAAACGATTTTAGCATCCTTTGAAATGGATGAAATTTTATACGAATTACGTGATCATTGCGTTGGTTTGAACTGCGGTCGTTGGGATTATATTTTCAGCTTCATCAAGAAGTTCTCAAGAAACCCCGACTTCGTGCTGCCTGACCGTTCACAAGTCACCATGACCACGCATTTCTTACGTTCTTATTCGCAATTGCTGATTAAAACTTGTCACCGTCGCGGCGCACATGCGATGGGCGGGATGGCGGCGTTTATTCCGATCAAAAATGATCCCGTTGCCAATGATGAAGTGATGGCAAAAGTGCGTGCGGATAAAGAACGTGAAGCAGGCGATGGACACGATGGGACTTGGGTTGCACACCCCGGTTTAGTGCCAATCGCGATGGAAGTTTTCAACAGATACATGCCCAACGCCAACCAAAAAGACAAGTTGCGCGAAGATGTAAACATCGTTGCCGCTGATTTATTAAAAGTGCCCACCGATGGCAGCATCACCGAAGCTGGCGTGCGCAATAACGTTTCCGCTGCCTTACATTACATGGCGGCGTGGTTAGCAGGCAACGGTTGCGTGCCTATCAATAATTTGATGGAAGATGCCGCAACCGCAGAAATCGCCCGCGCCCAAGTGTGGCAATGGGTTCGTTACCCGAAAGGGGTTTTAAACGATGGTCGCAAAGTCACGGCGGAATTTGTCCGTCAAGTGATACAGGAGGAACTTGCTAGCATCCGTGCACAAGTGGGTGAACAGCACCACGAGGCTGCTCATTATGCTTTGGCTGCGGAATTAATGGACCAGATAGCCACCAGTGAGACGTTTGAGGACTTTTTAACCTTAGTAGCTTACGAACACTTACCTTAAATAGACAGGATGATGACACAATGAGTATTCAAGACGACATCAAGGCACTGGAACAAGATTGGGCTGAAAACCCACGTTGGAAAGGCGTTACCCGTGGTTATTCCGCAGCAGACGTAGTGCGTTTACGCGGTTCTTTACGCATCGAGTACACAATTGCAAAAACCGGTGCTAACAAGTTGTGGGAACGTTTACACACTGAACCTTACATCAATGCCTTAGGTTCTTTGACGGGCAACCAAGCCATGCAAATGGCGAAAGCAGGTTTGAAAGCGATCTACTTAAGCGGCTGGCAAGTTGCAGGCGATGCAAACAGCGCAGGTCAAATGTATCCTGACCAAAGCTTGTACCCTGTGGACAGCGTGCCTACCGTGGTTCGCAAAATCAACAACACCTTCCAACGTGCAGACCAAATCTATCACGCTGAAGGCAACAACGACATCGATTGGTTTGTGCCTATCGTTGCGGATGCTGAAGCAGGCTTTGGTGGCGTATTAAACGCATTTGAATTGATGAAAGGCATGATCGAAGCAGGGGCTGCTGGCGTGCACTGGGAAGATCAATTAGCGTCTGCTAAGAAATGCGGTCACATGGGTGGTAAAGTTTTAGTTCCTACCCAAGAAGCTGTGCAAAAATTAATCGCTGCGCGTTTGGCTGCTGACGTGTTAGGCGTGCCCACTTTAGTGGTGGCTCGTACCGACGCACAAGCTGCAAACTTATTGACCAGCGACATCGATCCTATCGATGCAGAATTCGTCACTGGTGAACGCACTTCTGAAGGTTTCTACCGTGTGAATGCTGGCATCAAGCAAGGTATCGCTCGCGGTTTAGCTTATGCCCCTTATGCTGACTTAGTTTGGATGGAAACGGGCAAGCCTGACTTAGAAGAAGCACGTCAATTTGCTGAAGCCATGCACGCGAAGTTCCCCGGCAAGTTATTGGCTTACAACTGCTCACCTTCCTTTAACTGGAAGAAGCATTTAGACGACGCAACCATTGCTAAGTTCCAACAAGAACTCGGCAAAATGGGCTACAAGTTCCAATTCATTACCTTGGCAGGCTTCCATAGCCTCAACTACTCCATGTTCGACTTGGCTGACAAATATCGCCAAAGCGGCATGAGCGCGTATGTTGAATTGCAAGAAAAAGAATTTGCAGCAGAACCCCGTGGTTACACCGCAACCAAACACCAACGTGAAGTCGGTGCTGGTTTCTTCGATGACGTAACCCAAGTGATCACCGGTGGTAAGTCTTCCATCACCGCGCTGAAAGGTTCTACTGAAGAAGAACAATTCGAAGAAGCACACTAAAAATTAGTGCTGTTCTAACCCTGCCCATTCGGCGCGGTTAGCGAATAAACAAAGCCCCCGCTTACAAAGTGGGGGCTTTTGTTTTGTGGCTTACTAAATAAAATTACTTTTTAGCAGGCGCGACTAATTCATCTAGCGTGGCTTTCAGTTGTTTGAAACGATCCGCTTGAATCCCTTTTGCCAAAGTCTTCGCTTGATCGAGCTGTCCTTTCAGCAGTGCAGGAATTAATTCTTTATCGCGCGTGGCTTTGAATTCCACCCATTTGGCTTCAAAAGCCTTAAGCTGGGTGACAGTGGCTGCGGGCGTAGTCTTGTCTGCCAAAATACTGGCTAAATCTTTTTCTAGGTTGACGCTGGCATCATCCACTTTCTTCTTCAGCTCTTCTTGTTTGGCTTTATCCTGCTCTGCCAACATACTGATTAAGTTTTCACGCGCCGTCATCAGTGAAGTTTGCATATCCGCAACCGAAGCCGCTTGTACCCATTGTGCGGTCAATAACATCAGTCCTAATGCCGCCGTTTTCATTACGTGTTTTAACATATCATCCTCATTTAGTAGATCAGTGGAATTACTAAAAACAGTGTAATCTACTAAACAATCAGTCTATTTGATTTAGGTCAAAAGCGTTACCCTGAAATTATGTATAAAATCCAATGGGAGCTAGGGTGTGTCATCAAATAGGATTCACTGCGCCCCCACCCCCTAAAGGGGGCTAAAGATAAACATGATTGGGGTTTTAAGCCCCTTTTAGGGGGTTGGGAGCGCAGTTTCAGATTTAAATCCGCGCTACATGCCGTTGAAACAGACCGATTCGCTTAATTGATGACACGCCCTAGCCTGAGTTCGGGATAAGAAAGAGTAGAAAATTGAGTCGTAGGGTGGAATAGCGTAGCGTATTCCACCAAGAAAGGTGATAACGCTAGGTATGACGCAGTTGAATCGATAAGACCCTCCTTGTACGACAGAAGCTTGTAAAATCCTTGCCGCTGGAGCGTTGGAACGAGACAAAATTGATGATTTAGGACTGGCAGTCCTCGGAGGACTGCCAGTCCTTTTATCTGACGATTAATGCACTACTTTTGCGGCAACACTGGCAGCATCAGGATGCCAGCCCACGATTAAGCTCATCGCGACAAAGCCCACCACATACGCCACCATGACATACCAGCCGTGACGCACCCAATTCACCACGGATTTTGCTTCAGGATACATGTTTGACAAAGCAACCCCAGCGGATGAACCAAACCAAATCATCGAGCCACCAAAACCCACGGCATACGCCAAGAAACCCCAGTCATAACCGCCTTGTTTGATTGCCAAAGCGGTCAGCGGAATATTATCAAACACCGCAGAGACTATGCCCAATCCAAACGCGCTGCTGGGAGAGGCGGCGGGTAAGGTTTCCACTGGCATCATTGAAGCGCACAGCACTAAAGATAATAAGAACACTGTACCCATTAAGGTTTCAGGTAAAATTTCCCAGTCAGGGCGACGCAAGGGAATTGATACTAACAAAGCTAACCACACCGCCACCCCAATGAAGGGGAAACTGTCCGCCATACTTGCAAAATTCACATTGACAATCACGTTTGCCGCAATCGCTGCCCCTAAAATTAACACCACAATCCCGATACGTGTCCAGTCTAAATGGATTTTTTGGTGTTCATGTTTCAGAATGGGCGAGTATTTTTGTTGTTGAATTGCCGCAGGAATCCCGAAAATAAACAGCGCGAGAAATGAACCTGCATAGGCTTCAAACACTGCCAAGGGACTCACCCCTGAAATCCAAATCATCGTTGTCGTGGTATCGCCAACTACGCTGCCTGCACCGCCTGCATTTGACGCAGCCACAATTGCGGCTAAATAACCGATATGGACTTTTGCACGGAATAAAGTATGTGCCATCGCGCCCCCAATCATTGCTGCTGCAATATTGTCGAGGAAACTTGAGAGCACGAAAATAATCATTAATAGGAAAAAACCACCCTTCCAATCATGCGGCAAAATGCGCGGTAACACGGCGGGAATGCGGGTTTTTTCAAAATGGCGTGATAATAAGGCGAATCCCATTAATAAGCAGAATAAATTTGCTAAAGTGACCCATTCATGTCCCAAATGATGCAATAAACCTGTGACACCCTGTCCATCTTTAAAACCTGTAAAACTCAATTTGTATAAAGTGATGCTGAATAAACCTGTCAAACCCACTGCTAAAGTGTGATTGTGAAACAGCGCAACCCCTAATAAAGTGAGTGCAAACAGAATAAAATCAATGGGAATTCCCGCAACATTGGGCAGTGTGCTGGCGGCCACCGCAGCTTGGCTTAAAAATAGTGCGGCAACAGCAACCGCAGCCTTTATTTTTAACGACATTTAATACTCTCCTAAATTAATAATTTATTTGTAAGAAAACGTACAAAAATGAATTTTCCTGTGAATTTTACCCCATAAAATCTCACATTTTTGTAAAAAATTAGCAGAAATAGCCACTTTTTAGGGCACGAAGCAATCTTTATACCTAAGTCTTTTTAGATGATTTTCTTGATTTTAATTAGTTGATATTAAATCATTTAATAAAAACGATAGGGGAGTAAATCACTTATGTTAAAATTGCTGCTCATCAAAATCCCTAACTATAAAATTCAGGATATTTCACATGACAAACAGCATTTATTACGGTGATAACTTAGATGTTTTAAGACGTTACATCAAAGATGAAACCGTTGACTTGTGTTATATCGACCCGCCATTCAATTCCAAACGCAATTACAACCAAATCTATAACAACATCGGCAAAGAAGACGCAGCACAAGCACAAGCGTTTATCGACACTTGGACGTGGGACGACAACGCCAATATCGGGCTTGCTGAAATCCAAAGCAATTACAACGGCGTTTTCACTGAGCAAAGCATTGACTTGATAACGGGCTTGGAAAAAGTCCTGAAAAAAGGCGCATTGCTGGCGTATTTGGTGAGCATGACTCTGCGTATTGCTGAAATTCACCGCGTGTTAAAGCCGACGGGAAGTTTTTATTTTCATTGCGATCCTACTGCTAGCCATTATTTGAAATTAGTGATTGATGCGGTTTTTTGCCCTAAAGGTGGCGACTTTAGAAATGAGATTATCTGGTGTTATAGAAAATGGTCAATTAATCAGAAACAATTTGTAAGTA
>JBDKHS010000259.1:0-5395 GCA_039797505.1 Pseudomonadota bacterium
CGTAAGAAGTTTGCGCCTGCGCGGTCCATCTTGTTTACGAATGCGATACGAGGAACACCGTATTTATTCGCTTGCCGCCACACGGTTTCAGACTGGGGTTGTACGCCGCCAACTGCGCAGAATACGGTACAAGCTCCGTCTAAAACCCGTAAGGAACGTTCTACTTCAATGGTGAAGTCCACGTGTCCTGGGGTGTCAATGATATTGATACGGTGATCTTCATACTGAGACTTCATCCCTTTCCAGAAACAAGTCACAGCTGCGGAGGTAATGGTAATTCCGCGCTCTTGTTCTTGAACCATCCAGTCGGTCGTTGCAGCACCATCGTGCACTTCGCCTATCTTATGGGAGCGACCTGTATAGAAGAGAATACGTTCAGTTGTCGTTGTTTTGCCCGCATCAATATGCGCCATAATGCCGATATTGCGATAGCGCTCAATGGGTGTCGTACGTGCCACGTTACAAACCTTCTGCTAAGTTAATACTACCAACGGAAATGGGAGAATGCTTTGTTCGCTTCTGCCATACGGTGAACATCTTCACGTTTTTTAATTGCAGTGCCTTTGTTTTCAAAAGCATCGACAATTTCGCCTGCTAAGCGTAAGCCCATAGATTTTTCGCCACGTTTACGTGAGCAATCTACTAACCAGCGCATTGCCAGAGCGGTACGTCTGACTGAGCGAACTTCAACGGGAACTTGATAAGTAGAACCCCCAACGCGGCGTGATTTAACTTCAACCACGGGACGTAAGTTTTCTAAAGCTTTATCAAAAATTTCTAAAGCATCGCCTTTGGTTTTTTCTGCAACTTGATCCAGTGCACCATAGACAATCTTTTCGGCAACGGATTTTTTACCGTCTACCATGAGGACGTTGACGAACTTAGCAACGACTTCACTGTGGAATTTGGGATCAGGGAGAATCACCCGTTTAGCGACAACTCTTCTTCTTGGCATGAGATAAAATCCTAAAAATAGCCCCAAACATGAGATGAAATTCTCATGCGAGCTAGGGAAACTTTATTGTTTTGGACGCTTTGCACCGTATTTAGAACGACCTTGCCGTCTTGCGTTAACGCCTGACGTGTCTAAACAGCCACGGACAGTATGGTAACGAACACCAGGTAAGTCTTTAACACGACCACCACGGATGAGGACAACAGAGTGTTCTTGGAGATTGTGGCCTTCGCCACCGATGTAGGTCGTTACTTCCATGCCGTTGGTTAAACGGACACGAGCAACTTTACGCATTGCAGAGTTAGGTTTCTTAGGGGTTGTGGTATAGACACGTGTACATACCCCCCGCTTTTGTGGGCAGTTGCCAAGTGCTGGCACACTGCTTTTAGTTGTTAGGCGTTTGCGCGGCTGCCGCACCAACTGGTTAATCGTTGCCATAACTGCTCCAAGTCAATCGAGGGCTTGTGTACAAATGTGCGATGATGATAAAGATCGACGTACCACAACGTCCCTATTACAAATATAGGCTGATACTGGACTAAATAAATGTAATAGCCCATTTGAAAGAAGAGAGATTTTAAGGTGAATCAGGCTTACTGTCAAGTAATTTATAGAAGTTTTCTTGAAAAATGAGGCTGATAGTGTGAATACTGCCAGCATAATTTGTAACAGGAACAAAAAACAAGCCTTATAAAATTCGAGAAAAATCTCTGCATTTTAGGGTTCTCAATCAGGACTTATGCCTGCGATGAAAAAACCATGATACATAATAGCAGTTTAGTTAGAATTAAAAATACATCCAGAAAATAGATGTTCCGCATTCTGACAGCTTAAGCCTTAAAAAAACTATGGATTTAACACCTGTTTCTTTGATTGTGACAAGGTGAGCGCGTCATCAATTGCACTGAGAAACTGCTTAATATCCAAAGGTTTAACAATATAGCGCAGGAAACCTGCTTCCCTGTCCATATTGCGTGAGGTATCCATTGCAGTCAAGGCAAGCACAGGGATTTCTTTAGTATCTTCAGCAGATTGCAAACAACGAAATACTTCAAAACCGTCCATACCAGGCAAATTAATGTCTAATAAAATCACATTTGGGTGGTGCATGTGGGCAAGCTCTAACCCCATTTCTCCCGTGTGCGCCGACATTAACGCAATATCAGGGCGTGCTTTTAAAATTTGAGCTACTAAACTCACATTAGTACGACTGTCTTCCACGTAAAGCAGAATAAATTTACGCAATTCATTATTATTTAACCCATTATTGGCAAGCTCGACTTCGCCAGTGGGCAAATCTATCCAGAAGGTACTGCCTTCACCTGAAATACTGTCTAGCCCAATCCGCCCGTCCATCAGCTCTAACAGGCGTTTGGTAATGGTTAGCCCAATCCCTGTCCCTTCAATCAAATTCAAGCCGCTGAGCCGCGTAAAGGGGTCGAAAACCCGCTCTTGTTGTTCGGGGGTCAGCCCGATACCCGTATCAATAATTTCAATGCGAATTATCTCAATTTGAGTTTGCGTCACACGAATTGTGATAGTACCCGCATGTTTATTATATTTAACCGCATTCGACAATAAATTAATAATTACTTGTTTCAAACGCGCCCGATCTACCAAAGCATAGGTCGGGGCGCAAGTTGCACATTGATTATGAACAACAATTTCGCGTTTTTCAGCCAAAGGATCGATGAGGCTGGCGCATTCTTTGATTAAATCAACTAATTCAACTTTCGCAATTGCAACTTCCAACTTGCCTGCTTCGATGCGAGTTAAGTCCAAGACTTTATTAATTAATTCTAATAAATGCCAACCTGCTTGCAAAATATTGGAAACATATTGCAACATGTCGGCAATGCCATCTTCACAATATTCTTCAAGTGGCAGACTTAAATCTTCTTTGAGCAATTCGCTGTAGCCCAAAATTGCATTCATCGGTGTGCGCAATTCGTGGCTCATGCTGGATAAAAATTGAGATTTGGCATGACTGGCTTTTTCAGCAAATTCTTTGGCGGCGATTAAATCCGCTTCTGCATTTTTGATGTCACTGATGTCGCTGAAGAGCAGCACAAAACCCACCATTTGTGCATTTTCAATGATTGGATTGAAAACACAAGAAACATGTAAGTTATCCGCAGGTTGTCGCAAAATCGCATTGTGATCTTGTAAAATGCGCTTGTCGGCTAATTGCTCAATCACGGTTTTCGTGGCAAGCCGTACATCAGGATTCACTTTGAGATGCACATCAAAACGATCGAGCACATCGCTTTGTTGTAATTCGTTGAGTTGCGCCCCCAGATAATGCTCTGCCGCAGGATTCATAAAGAGCAAACCACCCTGCGCATCAAAGGCACAAACCCCATCACTCATCGCGGTAAGTATGTGAGTAATTTGCTGGGCTTCAAGCAAGTTCGAGGAAGGGGTCGCATTAATCTGTAATTCACGCTCACGATCCGCGTTGACATAGGAACGTTCAATCCGCGTCAGAAATTCCTTCCATGTCGCTAAATCTTGGGGGAGTGTATCGAGCTCAAAACCTGCGCGACGTAATTGACGTTCTAATAATGGGTGCATAGCGGCAACGTTCTAATCAGATTGGTAAAGTGATATTCAATAAATCAATGGGTTAAAACGTAATTCTGACATTAATCATAGTTGATAATAGCGGAAATAACAATGCTGTCTGGGCTTAAGCATACAGCATGTTAGGACATATCTATGCAATATCCGTACAAAGAACCACACTTAGGTGTGACGAACATGCCCTGCTTTGGCTAATTTATCGAGATATTCTTGCCAAAGTTGTGCTTTGTTTTGTCCGAGATAATAGAAATAATCCCATGAATACAAGCCCGTGCGGTGTCCATCATCAAAATGCAAGGCAACGGCATAATTGCCCACAGGTTCAATGCGCTCGATATTTACTTTCTCTTTGCCGACCTGTAAGACCGCTTGGGATTCATGATGTCCTCGAACTTCGGCAGAAGGCGAATAAACCCGTAAGAATTCACAGCTTAATTCAAATGTGCCAGCATCTTCAAAACTAATTTCTAACACACGGGAATTTTGATGCAATTGAATTTCAGTGGGAACGGATGATTTTGACATGAAGCCTAACCTCAACATAACAAGATGGCGGGATTATGAAAATTGTGCAGTATTCTCGATTGCGTTAAATCAGGTCAAATTGCTTTTAGTCAGACCGTATTTAACTTTCACGACTGGGTACTTTGTTGGGGTACTGTCAAATACCCCAAGCGGGTTTTCAAAAATGACTTAGGGCTTGATTACCAAAGTTTCAACCTCGGCAATGCCTGCATTGTCTGGAAAGTTAAGTTTTAGCACCCGCAATGCATCGGCTGAAAGATCATTCATTCCTAAAACTTTATAAGCTTTTGCCATCACCACCAAGGCTTCTGGTACGGCTGGCGTGCGTTGATAAGACTCCACGACTTTCTTAGCTCGATTGGCTGCTGCAACATACGCGCCACGAACCATATAAAAACGGGCGACATTTACTTCATATTGGGCTAGGCTATTGCGTAAATATAACATGCGCAAGCGTGCATCTTCACTGTATTTGCTGTCAGGGAAGCGTTTTAATAGTTCATTAAAATCATTAAATGCAGTGTTGGCAGAACGTTGGTCGCGTTGCGATTGATCCAAAGGCAACATTCTGTCGATAAAGCCTGCATTTTTTTCAAAGTTTATCAAGCCTTTGATATAATAAACATAATCGACATGAGGGTGACGTGGGTAAAGTTTAATAAACCGATCCGCCGCCACTAAAGCAGATTCCAATTCATCATATTTATAATAGGCGTAAATAATATCCATTTGCGCCTGTTGGGCATAACGTCCAAATGGAAAACGCGCTTCCAGCAATTCATAATGCTTGATCGCAGTTGCATTGTCGCCTTCTTGTAACGCGCCTTTTGCCTCGGCATAAAGTTGTTGGGCTGTCCAATCCGAGGTTTTATCAACAGTTTCGGTAAAAAGGCTACAGCCTGAAATCAGGGTAGTACATAAGAGCAAGGCTATCAGAGTAGATGCGTTCATAGGTAGGCGATTATTAGTTATCACAAGAGAATACGGGTAAACCATGACTGTAACGACATATCTTAACACGAAAATTCCTCTAACGCTGTCAGGCTACCGCCTTGATAAAGCACTGGCGGAATTATTCCCCGACTATTCTCGCGCCCGTCTCCAGCAATGGATTCGTGAAGGGCAAGTATTGGTCAATGCCGTCCCCTTACGCGCCAAAGATAAGGTACTTGGTGGGGAAGACATTCAAATCGTCGCCGAGAGCAGCGAAGAAGTGACTTGGGAAGCCCAAGATTTGCCGTTGAACATTCTATATGAAGATGAGGATGTTTTGGTGATTAATAAACCTGCGGGTTTAGTGGTGCACCCCGGCGCGGGCAATGCCCACAATAC
>JBDKHS010000260.1:0-16994 GCA_039797505.1 Pseudomonadota bacterium
AAGAAAAGTTGACACCCTGTTATTCTACCGTCACCGATTTTGCTAAATTTCTGGGTTTATCGACATCCGTACCTTTAATTAAAGCCACATAATAAGACAATAATTGCAATGGAATTGCATAAACAATGGGGGAAATTATTTCATTCACTTCCCCAAGCTCGATAATTTCTAAAAACTCCGAAGCGGGGAGCACGGCACGATGGTTTGCAAAGACAAATAATTGTCCGCCGCGTGCATGCACTTCTTGCAGATTCGATTTTAATTTTTCTTGCAAGGCATCATTCGGTGCAACAGCAATGACAGGCATATCATTATCAATCAAGGCTAAAGGCCCATGCTTGAGTTCGCCCGCAGGATAGGCTTCCGCATGAATATAAGAAATTTCTTTAAGCTTTAATGCACCTTCCATTGCGATGGGGTAATGAATCCCACGCCCCAAAAATAAAGTGTGATGCTTATCTGCAAAACGCTCGGCTAAGGCTTGAATTTGTTTATCCAAACCCAGCACTTTTTCTATCGCGCTGGGTAAGGTTTCCATCGCATGTACAATCTCAGCCTCTTGCTTAGCACTTAAGCCGTGTCGTCTGCCCAACACCGCACACAGCAATAATAAGGCTAATAATTGTGTGGTGAACGCTTTCGTCGAAGCCACCCCAATTTCAGGGCCTGCATGAGTCATGAAAACCATATCAGAAGCACGCACCAAAGAACTTTCAGGCACATTGCAAATGCTCAAACTCGGTCCAAAACCCAAACGTTTGGCTTCAAATAAGGCGGCTAAAGTGTCGGCAGTTTCGCCTGATTGGGAAATAGTCACCACCAAGGCTTTTGGATTGGGCAAGGGTTGGCGATAGCGGAATTCGCTGGCAACTTCGACATTGCAGGGAATTTTTGCAATACTCTCCAGCCAATAACGTGCCACTAAGCCCGCGTGATAACTCGTGCCACAGGCGATAATTTGCACACTTTCGACGCGATCAAATAAGTGCTGTGCATGATGTCCGAAAGCCGCTTCTAGCACTTTGCCGTTATGAATCCGATTGCCCAAAGTTTCTGCCAAGGCGCGGGGCTGCTCGAAAATTTCTTTTTTCATGTAATGGCGATACGTGCCGCGTTCCACTGCATCTGCTTGTAATTGGCTGATGTGAATTGGGCGGGTGACTGATGCGCCTGAAAAATCAAGAATTTGATAATTATCACGTTGTAGGGTGACTAAATCGCCTTCTTCTAAAAAAATCACGCGCTGTGTGACAGGAATTAAAGCGGCAACATCGGAGGCGACAAAGTTTTCACCAATGCCAATGCCAAGCACCAGCGGACTGCCACGGCGGGCGGCAACGACAGAATTGGGTTCTAACATGCTGATCACTGCAATCGCATAACTGCCCCTCAGTTCTTGCAAACTGGTTTGCACTGCCTGCGTGAGTTTCATGCCTTGCTGGGTGTAGTAATGAATTAAATGCGCAATGACTTCGGTATCGGTGTCGGAGGTGAATTCATAGCCGCGTTGTTCGAGTAAACTTCTTAAAGGCGCGTGGTTTTCGACAATACCATTGTGCACTACGGCAATGGTGTCGCGGGAAATATGTGGATGTGCATTTTCATGGCTGGGTTTGCCGTGCGTTGCCCAGCGGGTGTGGGCGATGCCAATCGGTGAGCAGAATGAAGTTTGTTTCAGCGATTTTTCCAGAACATCGACTTTTCCAATCACGCGTTGTCGTTCCAAGGTATGACTGGGATAGTCAATCACTGCCAAGCCCGCAGAATCATAGCCACGGTATTCTAAGCGTTTTAATCCTTCGATTAAAATTGGAACTACATCACGTTCTGCCGCTGCACCAATAATGCCGCACATAGTTTTTTCCCCGAGTAAGCCAAATTTTCATTATACCTGATGTTTTGCCCAAAAATTTATCATGGCAAAGGTGTTAAAATATTTTGCTTCTGGGCTAGGTATGGTTTGCAATAGATTATGTATTTACGGATGAAATCAGCAGAACTTAGGCAGTTGAAACACTAATTTTTTAGATGTTACCCAGTTCGTAGGGTGTATAAGGCGTAGCCGCCATACACCTTTGACCGCATAAAGTTTCAAATCGCAAGGTGTATGGCGGCTACGCCTTATACACCCTACGCTTGATAAATCTCGTTGAATTAATTAATAACTTATTAATTCAACTGCGTAACTCCTAAAAGTTATAAAGATTGTCAGAATCAGGATGTTCAGAATGCAAGGATTTTGAGGATTAAAAAATTATCCTCGATGTCAGGCATGCACTTAGAATTATCACGTTTCAGGGGTATATCTAAACTTAATGCTTATCTCTCACCTAGAAAGATGTCTATACTCATAGACTGCAAACATCCCATCTCATTTTGAGGACAGAATTATGGATAAACCAAATACAGGCGGCGGATTATTTGGCTGGGTAAAAACCTTATTTGTGGGCAGCAGCGCGCCCAGTCCGAGTAGTACGTTTCGATTCGAGACTAATTTAGATGCTGACGATGCTTCCATGTCAAGCCAATTACAAGCAGCTCAACAATATCGCAATATTATTTTATCCGCAGCCAGCCGTTTTAATATTCCGCCTTCGGTGGTTTGTGGCATTGGTTCACGCGAATCGCATTGGGGTTTAGCCCTGAAACCGCAAGGACCTGCGGGTACGGGAGATTTTGGCAAACGTGGCCCACGTGCCGCTCGCACCACTGCCTTGCCGCCCGATGGCGGTGGATTTGGACGGGGTTTGTTACAAATCGATTATGACTGGCATGAATTTGCCCGCACTGGCAACTGGCGTTCTCCTCAAGATAATATTTTGTACGGCTGTCAAGTATTAAGCCAAGGGCGACAATTCTTACAACAACGCATTAATCTTGCCCCTGCGGATTTATTACAAGCAGCAGTGGCGGCATATAACTGTGGCGCAACCGCAACTCTTGGCGCATTACAAGCGGGTTTAGATGTCGATGCCAAAACCACAGGCGCAGATTATTCCAGCGACGTATTAAATCGTGCAGGCTGGTTTCAACAAAACGGTTGGGCGTAAATTTCGCGATGGCTGCAATTCTGCGTTTTAAAAATTTAAGCAAACGTTATGCAACGCACACCGTGCTCAATGATTGCAGCTTAAGCGTGGAGGCGGGTGAGTTTTTCGCCTTGGTGGGGGTGAATGGGGCGGGTAAAACCACTTTAATAAAAAGTTTGCTAGATTTTTGTGAACTGAATCAAGGTGAGATTTATATTTGTGAACAATCGCATCTTCAGCCCCAAGCCCGCCGCCATTTGGCTTTCTTGCCCGAGCAATTTCGCCCGCCCAGCTATTTAACAGGACAAGATTTTTTAAAATATGTCATTCAATTGCATGGGCAAGATTATATTGCCGCCCACGCCTTGGAACTGTGTGCGCAATTAGATTTAGCCCCCAGCGCACTTTCGCAAACCGTGCGCACGTATTCCAAAGGCATGGCACAAAAACTGGGTTTGCTGGGTTGTTTTCTCAGTGAAAAGCCCTTATTAATCTTAGACGAGCCGATGGCAGGTTTAGACCCCAAAGCACGCGCCTATTTGAAACGTTATTTACTAAAGCTAAAACAACAGGGCACGACCTTGTTTTTTAGTACACATTTATTGGCTGACGTTGAAGCTTTATGTGACCGCATGGCGATTTTACACGCAGGACGCTTGCGATTTGTGGGCAGCCCCGCTGAATGTTGTGCCCGTTATCACACGGAAAATTTGGAAGAAGCTTATTTGCGCTGTATTGAAGCTATGCCTGAAACGCATCCTGAATCCATTCCGCTGTTGCCGCCTGCATCGAGCCCATAATTGCCAACACATCAAAACGGCACATCGGCATTTCAGATAAGGTTTGCAAATATTCCTGCGCCGTTAAAATAATTTTTTGCTGCTTGCGAAAATTCACACTTTCCGCACTGCTGCCGTGGCTTGCCGAGCGGCGATAGCGCACTTCTACAAAGACTAAAATTTGCTGTTGTTGCATGATTAAATCAATTTCGCCATAACGACTAGAATAGTTACGGCTTATCAATCTTAAACCTTGCCGTTCTAAATACGCACAGGCAAAATCTTCGCCCCACCTACCTCGTTGTTGTCTAATAGTTTTTTCTGGCATGATTTGATGCTATGTTAATACACTGTGTAAAAGTCTTAAAAATATACCGTGAACTTCCCGTGACAGTCCATCACAATTTGTTATTTTTATGCAGCAATATTTTGATAGAACACTTTATTCCATTTTTGAAAACAAGAACCTACACTATTAGATAAGCATAGCTGTTTATAATTTTAGGAGAATATTTAATGAAATATATTCACTGGGGTTTATTGTTACTCAGTTTAAATACTGTTGCGCTTGCAGATGACATTCCAGAATGGCAACCCTTTGATTGGGCTGGTATTATTGGAATGCAACGCGGAAGTGAATTTTTAACTGATAAGGGTATTAATGGTTGGTTCAAAGCAGGCAGCAGTTGTTTTACCGTGGCTACAGGGCTTGAATTGACACGTAATTATCGTGGACAAGGCACGGTGGCTTACCCTTACGAGGTGGGCAATATTTGGCAAGCCTTTGAAGTCGATGGTGTACGTGGGATTTTTGATGGGGTTAATTTTGTATTAGATAACGGAATTCGCGGTTTTCTCGATGAAAACCAAGATACTTGCTTTGACAGCAATAATGCAAATGCCATGTTACGAGATTATAGCAGTCTCAGTAGTAATTTACCCATCGCCCCAATGCCGACTGAATAATCAACCTGAGTAGGAGTTACGCAGTTTAATCAGCAACTATTTGATTTTAATATAAATATGCTTGTGCAGCTCGTAGGATGTATAGAGCCCATTTGGAATCTTCCCTATTCTGAAGTTAAGCTTCAAACTGAATCGTTGTCAAAAGAGCTGGCTGTAGGTGCGAATTTATTCGCATGCGTTTTTAATTCGAGAGTGTTGTGCGAATAAATTCGCACCTACAATCAGCTCAACCTCGCAAACTTAGCTTAAAATGTAAAATTTGTCTCGCTCCAGCGTTGGAATGACTACCTCGTTGCTCCAACGGCGAGGATTTTACAAGCTTCTACCGTACAAGAAGGGTCTTATCGATTCAACTGCGTCATGTCTAGAGTTCTCACCTTTCTTGGTGGAATACGCTACGCTATTCCACTCTACGACTAAATTTTCTACTCTTTCTTATCCCAAACTCAGGTTATTTATTAAAATGACACATTATACCTGTCATCAACAACGCCCTCAGGCATTTCCGACGCTTATCTCCTACAATCGTTTCATTGAGCTTTTACCTGCAAGACATGCCTACCCCAGAAATTTGACCCAATCAATTAAAGCCCATTCATTTTTTAGATAAGTAAATTCTTCACGCAAGCGTGAAATAAGACTAGAGGCTAAAGTCGCATCATGCTGCTGTGCCGCCACTTCCCCTGCATACGCCAATTCTCCAAAACGCAAAGCCCCCACTAAACGCGCACTGCCTTTGAGTGAGTGAAATAATAAGCGAACTTCCGCCCATTTTTCTGTGCTGTCTGTGGCTGTGAATTGTGTTTCTAAGCTATTAATACGGCTTGGCGTATTTTCTAAAAATAACTCGATAATCCGCGCTAAACTTCTCACACTGGTTAAGCCCATTTCTTGAATAACCCGCTTGTCAAAACGGGGGAAACTTTCTAATTGACTTAAATCGACAGCTTTGCTCACGGAAGCTTCGGGTAAGTTGATTGCGTTTGCGCGGGGTTCTGGAGGGGGAGACTCCATGTTAATCGCCACATTCGTATTCACATAGCGCATTAACATCCCTTGCAATTGTTTGAGTGTGAAGGGTTTTGCTAAATAATCATTCATACCTGCATTAAGACAACATTCCTCATCGCCCTGCATGGCATTGGCGGTGACTGCAATAATCGGGGTATGCGTGTTTAAAGACGCTTCAGCACGAATGCGTCGCGTGGCTTCTAATCCGTCCATTTTAGGCATTTGATTATCCATAAAAATCACGGCATATTTTTGACGTGCCACGGCGGCAAGGGCTTCATAGCCATCATTGGCAATATCAACCTCACAACCCAATATTTTTAACATGTCTGTGGCAACAAAACGGTTGGTTTCATTATCTTCTACCAATAATACCCGTTGTTTTTTCAGACTTGCCAAGGACTTAATTTGCGTGTGCGGGTGGGTCAGATTAATCCATGTGGGTGCTTGTTCAGTGAGCCAAGCTTGATGTAATTTGACTAAATGCTCATACAACATTTTGCGGGACAGCGGTTTTAACAACAGTGCGGAAAACCCTGATTTTTTTAATGCCTGTTGGCGTTCCGTTTCGGGGATTGAAGAGAGTAATACGCAGAGACTTTTATGAAACAGCGGCAACATTTTTAATTGTTCCACCACATGATAAATATCTGCTTCTAACGCTAAGCAATTAATCATAATCAGCCAATACGCAGGCAAGTTTTTACTGGTTTGTATATGCACCACCGCTTGCTGCAAACTACTCAAAGTATCACAAGGCATTCCAAAATCGCGCAACTGTTGTGCGACGATGCTTTGACTCAAGGCATTACAGCCAATCAATAATACGGGGGCTTGCTTAAATGCTGCATCCTGCGGCAAAGCGGGCAACTCAGCCCCCAAGGGCAAGGTCAATTCCAGTGTGAATGTAGAACCTTGCTCTAAAGCACTGCGCACGCTGATACTGCCGCCCATTAATTCAATCAGTTGACGGCTAATACTTAATCCCAAGCCCGTTCCCCCAAAACTGCGGGTGGTCGAGGTATCTGCTTGGGTAAATTTTTCAAAAATATGATCTAAATGGGTGGGCGCAATCCCGATACCCGTGTCCGTCACTTCTATTTGTAAATGCAGTTGTTGACTATGCACACGGAAAACTGAGACTTGCAGCAAAATATAGCCTTGTGGGGTAAATTTGACCGCATTCCCGACTAAATTCACCAAAATTTGACGAATTCGTCCTATATCTCCAATTAATAAATGAGTTAGTGCAGGACATTGCACAAAAATTTCAACTTTATTGCGATAAGCATTGACGTTAAAAAACTGTGCAATATCATACAGCATTGTTTCAAAATCAAAGGGTTCTGTTTCTAAACTCAACTTCCCTGCTTCAATCTTAGAAAAATCTAAAATATCGTGCAATAAACTGAGCAAGGATTGGGTTGAATGCGCAATAATATGTACATATTCATGTTGTTGCGGAGTTAAAGGCGTGTTGAATAATAATTCAGTCGTGCCAATCACCCCATTCATTGGGGTACGAATTTCATGACTCATGTTTGCCAAAAAATCGCCTTTCGCCTGATTGGCAATTTCAGCGGACTCTTTGGCATGCAACAAAGCTTTTTCAATCGCACGGCGTTGGGTGATGTCAATATAAGCAATGGCAACCCCATAATTTTTAACAGGGATATTCACCGCCGACATGCTTAACCACACCATTTCCCCTTGCAGCGTTTCAATGCCAATTTCTTGATTAGCAATTAATTCTTGTTGTTTCAACGCTCGCCACAAGGGGCTTTGTTCAATGGCAAGGGGTTTGCCAGTAGCATCATAAATTTTCCAATCCAAATATTTGCGACGTAATTGTTCGGCAACCGAGACTTTGAGTATTTGTTCTGAACTTTGATTGGTTTCTAAAATATGCCCTTCTTTGTCTGTAATCATGATCCCCACAGGGAGCAGCTTGAATAATACGCGGTATTTTTCTTCACTTTCGCGCAGACTCTCATCTGCCTTCACACGTTCTAAATGCTCAGTTTCTGCGATAATGCTGTGAATGGAATTAATCAGATATAAAACCAGCAAGAAAGTAATCAGCAAAATACCGAGCATGACACTCAGCGATAACCAGTTTAAATCTAAAAAGCTGTGATAACAGGTAAAACTGATGATCCAAGTACGCCCCGCTAACTGAAATTTTTGTTGATTAGTCAGTTCATAAGCGGTTTCACTGGATTCTTGCGTTTTAGTGTCATAAATGACGTTATGAAACTCTGGGGCATTCTCGTCAATGATCCGAATATTGGTCAGCATCTGCTCCTGTAATTCTCGAAATGCCTGCCTGAAAATGCTGTCCATTTTTAAAATGCCGACGATAAAACCTTGTAAGTTTTGGCGACGGTGTACAAAAGTGTGGGTAGATTGTGCTGATTTATAAATGGGTTGGTACAGTAATACGCCGCTGTTTTGGCTTTTTAAGCCCACCGAACCTAGCGAAATCATGGGGGTGCTTTGTAACATGCCCGTGTCTCGTGCTTTTTGTAGGGCTTCAAAACTGGCGGGGTGCGATGAAATATCCAAACCTAAAACGTTTTCATTGCCCTCTAAAGGTTCAATGAAAAACACGGGGTAGTATTCGCTCTTGTTGGGGGCAAGATTGAAATTACCTGCCATATCTAAAATATTCAGCTTAAAATCGGAATACAGCGTGTTCCCCGTTTCCTCATAATAGAAACGGTCGCCATCTTTGACACGAGGCACCCATAAGAATGCAAAAATATCGCGATGTTGTGAGATTTGTGGAAAGGTAAAACTGCGGAATTGACTGCGATTAACTTCGGGTAAGGTGTCAAAAAATGCGGTGACAGATTCCATGATTTTAGTGCTGTCCCGCAGAGCTGTTTCGAGATAAGCGGTGCGGGCTTGAGTCATATCATGAAAATCTTGAACGGCACGATTATATTCTAAGCGTTTGATAAAGCTATACGTTAATAGGGCGTAGACCACGCCTAAAATCAAAACCATGCTAATAAGCACATATTTACGCTGATTCATAGTAAGTAAGGGGCGCGCTAAATGAACAAAATGATGCTGGGCATCGTGCCTTTTCTAAGATAAGCATATACTATTACGTCTGACAAATACTCAGCTAAAAAGATTGGAAGAACATGCAACTGACTGAACTCACGACAGCCGCGCAACAAAGTATTGCCGCAACACAAGATTTAGCCGCTTTAGAACAATTACGGGTCCAGTATTTGGGCAAAAAAGGGGTCTTGACTGAGCAAATGAAGCAGCTCGCCCAGATTCCACCCGAACAACGTCCCCAATTTGGACAGGCGGTCAACGATGCTAAAAATCTGGTGCAACAAGCTTTAGAAGCACGGCGTGCTGATTTGCAGGCAGCCGCACTAGCGGCGCAATTGGCAGCCAATCGCGTCGATGTGACTTTGCCAGGGCGCGGACAAGCCAGTGGTGGCTTACATCCGATTACGCTGACTTTGCAACGTATTACCGAATTATTCACAAAAATTGGTTTTCAAGTGGCAGAAGGCCCTGAGATTGAAGATGATTATCACAATTTTGAAGCCTTAAATATTCCTGCCTATCATCCTGCGCGGGCAATGCACGACACTTTCTATTTTGATGCACATACTTTATTGCGCACACACACCTCGCCTGTGCAAATTCGTATCATGGAACATCAACAACCGCCGTTGAAAATCATCGCACCTGGACGAGTTTATCGTTGTGATTCGGATTTAACTCACACCCCGATGTTTCACCAAGTCGAAGGCTTAATGGTCGATACGCAAATATCATTTGCAGATTTGACAGGCATTTTAGACGATTTCTTAAAGCAATTCTTTAATAAAGATTTAGCGGTGCGTTTCCGTCCTTCGTATTTCCCCTTCACTGAGCCGTCGGCTGAAGTGGATGTACAATGTGTGGTGTGCGGCGGGCATGGTTGCCGTGTGTGTAAACAAAGTGGTTGGTTGGAAGTGCTGGGCTGTGGCATGGTGCATCCCAATGTATTTGCTAATGTGGGGATTGATAATGAGCAATACACAGGGTTTGCATTTGGCATGGGCGTAGAACGTTTGGCGATGTTGCGCTATGGCGTGAATGATTTACGCTTATTTTTTGAAAATGACCTGCGCTTTTTAAAGCAGTTTAATTAACCTGAGTTCAGGATAAGAAAAATAAGCCTTCCCGAGACCTGCTAGGGCATGTCATCAAATAGGTATTAACCGCTAAAGAAGCCCCTAAATCCCCTAAAGGGGACTTTAAACACTCAACAAATATTTTGTGTTTAGCCCCCTTTAGGGGGTTGGGGGCTTCTTTAAAGATTTTTAAACACGCTATGTTAAAACTTAATTGATGACACGCCCTAGGTTTTGGGGGAGCAGTATTAAGAATTGTCAGAATCAAGATTTACAGAATTAAAAAATCGTTCTCAAAATTATGCGTTCATCCTGATTAATTTGGATAATCCTGTAAATCCTGATTCTAATTAAAAAGCCCCCAAAAGGAGGCTTTATTAATCAAGAGGTTGTAGCTAAAAACTAAGCAATCGGCGTGAGTTCAGTTAAACCGCCCATGTAAGCTTGCAACACGCTAGGAATCGCAATTTTGCCGCCTTCATCTTGATAATTTTCCAAGATTGCGACTAAAGTCCGCCCCACTGCCAAACCTGAACCGTTCAAGCTGTGCAATAACTCGACTTTCTTGGTTTCAGGATTGCGCCAGCGCGCTTTCATGCGCCGCGCTTGGAAGGCTTCAAAATTACTGCAAGAAGAAATTTCTCGGTATTTTTGCTGACCCGGCAACCACACTTCCAAATCGTAAGTTTTCGCTGAGGAAAAACCAATGTCACCCGTGCATAAACTCATGGTTCGATAAGGCAATTCCAGCTTTTGCAACACGCTTTCCGCATGTCCCGTTAATTCTTCCAAAGCGGTGTAGGAATCTTCGGGGCGCACCAATTGCACCAATTCGACTTTTTCAAACTGGTGTTGTCGAATCATGCCGCGCGTGTCCTTGCCATACGCGCCCGCTTCGCTGCGGAAACATGGCGTATGTGCCACAAATTTCAGTGGCAATTGTGCGGCCTCCACAATCACATCACGCACGATATTGGTGACGGGCACTTCAGCGGTGGGGATTAAATAATAATCCTGCACGGGAATATGAAATAAATCTTCTTTAAATTTAGGAAGTTGTCCCGTCCCCAGCAAGCTATCCGCATTCACCAAATAGGGCACATTCAGCTCTAAATATCCATGTTCGCCACTGTGTAAATTCAACATGAATTGAATCAAAGCGCGGTGTAATCTTGCCAAGCCGCCCCGCAACAAAGCAAAACGTGAACCCGTGATTTTTGCAGCGGTTTCAAAATCCAATTGTCCCAAATCCGCGCCTAAATCAACGTGGTCTTTTGGCGTGAATGCAAAGCTTTTGGGCGTGCCCCAACGACGAATTTCTTGATTATCGTCTTCGCCCTTGCCCACGGGAACACTTTCATGTGGCATATTCGGCACGCCAAGCAGAATTTCATTTAAATCCGCTTGAATCACTTCTAATTGCTGTTCGCTGGCAGCTAATTTGGTATTAATTTCAGCGACATCTGCCATTAATCCAGAAACATCTTGTCCTGAAGCTTTGGCTTTGCCGATGTCTTTGGAACGCGCATTGCGTTCATTTTGTAGATTTTGGGTTTCAACTTGGCATTGTTTACGCGCAGTTTCTAATTGGCTTAAGCGTTCTACATCAATCACATAATTGCGCGTGGCTAAACGTGCCGCCACTTCGGTTAATTGGCTGCGAACAATTTGGGGATCAAGCATGGTAAGGTTCTCAAAAAGTTAATTATTTTAATCGTTTAAATGGGCAGTCCACTGCACCACATGATCGGGGGCGACGGGCAGAATTTTTAAAACCTGTTGCACTTTTTCGGGGCTGTCGAAAAATTCCACAATCAGCGGCAAATCAAAGGACAAATCAACCAAGTGGGCATTATGTAATTTTCCCGATTTGCCAAAGCCCGAAATGCCCCGCAGCACGGTGACACCGCGCACTTCGGCATGTAATAAATCGAGTAATTTAGACAAATGGGCGTGGGATTCGGAGAGGTAAATCCTCACCATCAGGATTTCAGTCATAATTGCTTCGCCAGCACCATTCCAAACCATGTCGCGAGCAAGCCTAAGCTGACACTGAGGAAAATATTGCTCAAGGCTTTCCAATGCTCGCCTTCGTTCAAAAGGTTCAGAGTTTCAATAGAAAAAGTAGAAAAGGTGGTGTACGCGCCAATAAAACCCACGAGTAACGCGGCGCGCCATTCGACGCTGGCAACGCGTTCTAGCATCAACACGGACAAAAATCCCATGAGCCAGCAACCTGACAGATTCACGATTAAAGTGCCATAAGGAAATTCACGCCCAAGCACAGCGTAAATTGCGCCAGCAACCCAGTAACGCATTAATGCGCCCGCAGAGCCACCCGCAGCGATGGCTAATAATTGCGTCATCTTATTGACCTGCTTGTAAAATCAGACCTTTAATGTTGATTTGATCGCGCATTTGCTCACGCACTTTTTGCAAAGCGAGTTCCGCAGCTTTGCGGCTGTCCAGCACGGGGGTTAAACGCACGCTGTACTGCTTGCCGCTTTTAAGCACTTCTGCACTAATCTCTTTATCTTTGAGTTTTTGTACAAAGGCTTGTGCCCGCTTGTCGTCGTTGAAACTGGCGACTTGAATCGCCCATTTTTTCCCATCGCTGGGCGGGGCTTCTTCGACAGGGGTTTCGGATTTGGCTGGGGTGCTGGGGGCAGAATCGGGCAAAGGATTGACTTCATGCTGCATTGGTTTGCCATTGATGTCTAAAAACACAAAACCCACAGGCAATAACACATTGCTTTTTTCGACAGGGGCAGCCCGTGAAGTCACTTGGGCGGCGGGATTATTAGCGGCTGGGGTGGTGCTATTTGTGGGGGGAACAATGGCAGCCATCGTGCGATTATTATTAGCTATCCGCACTTCTTCAGCGGTAATTTCATCAGGTAAGGGGTCATGCAAGGAATATTTACCTGCGCTGGGGGCATAGCCAAGTAATAGCTTGAGAATAGAATAGATTAACAACATAAGCAGGACAAGAACAATGCCCCCGACTAGGCGTTGTTTAGGATCGTAGTGATGGGCTTCGGTGGCGTTGCGGCGAATATTGGGCAGAGTCATTTGAGGTTTTCAGCAAGCAAAATCAAGCAACCCACCGCTTTCGCGGCAGATTGCGGTTTTTTTGTGTTTAAGCTTTCGCGTATAACTTGCTTTGCCTTTTTCCGCTTTGACAACTTTCAGGCGGTATTGTGGCACGAGTACCAGACTCTTTGCGGTTTTTGCCATCTTATTTCTTCCCAATCCAAGCCCGATTATGAACTACGGGCAAACCCTACTATGCACATAATGATAGCACATAGTTAATAATTCTATAACACAAACAGCTCACTACTCGAACTATGCGAATTAAAAAATGATCAATCCCCAGAGTTTGGAAATGAGAAACAGCGAAGCGTTTGAAATCATGCTTATTTTAAAGCGGAGATTGCCTTATTTTGAAGGTTTCAAATAACATGTTTGATACTGGAAATGTGAAAAAATTTTCTTATTGAGGCAATGGATACGATTTGCTACGATGCAATTCCCCAAAGTAGTTTTTGGAATTTCATGATTTCTTAAGCTCTAGCATGTCTATATGGAGATAATACAATGCGTAAAATGGCGATTGGTTTATTAGTTACCTTATCTGCTCTGGTAAGCGTCCCTGTTTGGGCGGATGCCGATGATGATGCTTGGATTGCTAAATGTCTGAAAGACAATAAAAAAGAAGGTGCTTCATCTGAAATAGTAACCAAGTATTGCACTTGCATGAACGGCAAGATGTCTGATGACGAGAAGAAATCCATCTCTGCATGGGAACAAGCCCATCCGAAAGAAATGGCAGCATGTGAAGCGGAAGCAGGCTGGAAATAAGCCTATTCGTAGTTCTGTGCCAACCCCATGTT
The DNA here is from genome assembly GCA_039797505.1 of Pseudomonadota bacterium. Lineage (GTDB taxonomy): Bacteria > Pseudomonadota > Gammaproteobacteria > Beggiatoales > Beggiatoaceae > JAQTYU01. The sequence continues at coordinate 13,830 of JBDKHS010000260.1, forward strand.
TTGCTGTGAATATTTATGGCAAAACATGGGGTTTTTTCTTGTTTTGAATATTCTCAGAATTATCCACAACTGCAGTCAAATCGTTAGTAAAATATTTGATATGTACGGACAGTGACCGTATAATATTTTACACTGATTGTATTTTGATAGGGATACTCACATGACAATGCTTGCTGTTAAAGATGCTCGGATAGAATTTAAAACCACGAAAGAAGTGAAAGAACTTTTGAGTAAAGCAGCTATTTTGGATGGTATGGATTTATCAGCTTTTATGCTGGCGTGTGTTGTTGAAAAAGCCCGTGCAGTCTTGCAAGAGCACGCCACAATTGCGCTTTCTGACGAAGGGCAACGCCGACTTGCAGAAATTCTACAAACACAGCCTGAGCCTACCGAAGCCATGAAAGAATTCCGTCAGTTGCCACGCTTGAAGGTTCGAGCTAAATGAGCTTTGTGATCGCTCGTTTCGATCCTATGCTTAAGTATGCTGGCTTCAATCAATTTGATTGCCAGCATCCTCTGATTAATAAGTTTGTGAAAACCTCACTAAAACAACAAGTCAAAAAAGGATTAAGTATTGCTTACGTGCTTTTAGCGGAATCAGAAAGTGCGGATGTTGATCGCTTTGTTGGGTTTTATACGATTGCCAATCATTCAATCCCCTTATCAGCTTTAGTCAATATTCAAGCTGAGTCATTACCTAAGATAATCCCCTGCGCGCGCTTGATCATGCTCGGTATTGATGTGAGTGACGCAAAAAAAGGTTTGGGCAGTCAGTTGATGAACCACGCATTTGATGTGGTAAAGATGAGTGCGAGTAGCATGGGCTGTTATGGTTTATACCTAGATGCTGATGCGGGAGCAATTCAGTTTTACAAGAAGTTAGGTTTCGTGCTTCTTGAAGGCGAAAAAACACCAAATCCTTCCCCAATGTTTATTCCATTATCCGCAATCCCCTAAAATACTCAAGGGGATTTTCTTGATTCATTTCTAACTCAGTAATGATGAGTTGATTTCTGGAATTAGAGACTTAACCTACAATCAATACAATGCTGAGAACCTGTTAGATTTTAAAAACCTAACAGGCTGTTTATCCAACTCAGCTATTTCAGCTCATACAAATGTAAAGACGCGCCCGGTTGAAACCAAGCACCTTGCTTTGCGCCCATTTTGTCCAAGGCATTTAAAAACAGCTCAATTTCGATCTGGTTTGCATGGCTGAATAATATCCAAACCCGCCCCTTGCCACGTAACTGTTCAATATCAGCAGCCGATTTAAAATAAGTTTCCGCCAAACCTAAAATACAGTGGGTTTCTGCTGCGGTTTTTACAGGAATTTTGTGTTGAATACGGAAGTAATCAATTTCCTTGGTATATTCTGCAACGACAGGCTTATTAATCAACGCACATTGATTGAAATCTAAGCCATATTCCTTAGCATAAAAACGAAACGCAGGTTCAGCCCAATGATAAATATACACAGTATCTTGGGGTGTGCGTTGTTGCTGCAATTGACTTAATAGCGGTTTGATTTCTTCCAAAGTGCGTAATTTTGGTAAATCCCAGACGGTGCTGCCGATTAAGGCTGCCATTAACAAAAACTTGGTTGGGATTTCAACCCAGTGTGGGTGCACTAAAGTGGGTAATTGTAATTTTAGCTGCGCCAAGGTTTCTGCTATCAATAAATACATCATCGGCAACAAAAATAATAATAAACGTTCGGTAAACGGATATTTATGTAAAGCTGAGGCAATCAGCGCAAGCACTAAGGGGAATACCATAATAAATAATGCAGCCCGTTTGCTCACATATAAACTGATGCCGCCCAGCAAAAATAAAATAGCGGCAATTTCAGGCACGCCTAAACTGGCGGGCGAGCTAAACATACTAATAGCGTGTTGTAATAACCAATCATACGCCGCGAGAGTCCACGGGGCTGGCATAAAACTATGATTGATTGTCCAAAATTGAATTAACCATGTGCCAATTGAAGAGGTTGCAATGCCGCCGCCTGAAATGAAACGGTACATCACCAAAAAGCTGATAACCCACACAACTCCCACGGCAAACAAAGGTAATAATATTTTAAATTGTTTTTGACGGAAAAAATGCAGGGTCAAATAAAGCCCTATCGTCACCAGTATAAAAATCGCAGGATGTGAAAACCACACCACTACCGCGCCCAAAATTCCAAGACGAATCCAGTCTTTACGTTCAAATTCGGTTTTTTGCACAAACAGCATGACCCAATAACTGAGCAATAAGGTAATGGCAACATCGCTGCTATATTGTTTGAAATTAACCGCTTGAAAAATTAAACTGTCTGAAATGGCAAATAAAAATATTGCAATCGGCACTGCCACGGGTGAAAGCATGCGGCTTGCGAGTTTATAAAATAGCCACAAGGCGGCAAGGCTCGCGAGAAAAGGAAATAAACGAATCGCCCAATCAATATGACCAAAAATGCTGGTGGACAATTTGCCGATGACTAATAAACCAGGCGGTGCGATGTGGCTGTGGCTGTAATCCAAGGGCAGGCTGAGCAGATTGAGCCAATCACGTTCCAAATTGGTGGCGATGAAAGCCTCATCTAGCCAAACTGAACGGTTAAAAAAGTATTGGCGGGCGCGTAAAAACACACCGAACAGCACGCATAAGCCAGAAATTCCCCAAAGAAAATTGGGCATAGAACGTAAAAATTTCATTAGAATTTATTGAATCCTGTGCGGAGTTATTGAAAAAGACTAGGGCGTGCCATCAATTAAGTTTTAACAGAAAGTAGCATATTTAAAAATCTTTAAAGAAGCCCCCAACCCCCTAAAGGGGGCTAAACACAAATAATTTAAATGTTTAAAGTCCCCTTTAGGGGATTTAGGGGCTTCTTTAGCGGTTAATGCCTATTTGATGACACGCACTAAGCAAATTTATTATTAATTATAAGTGTTTAGTCAATGAAGCTAATCGCAAATCCAGTGATATTAGCCACGTATTTATCGAAAAGGCATGATACTGCAAAAAATAGAGGGCTGCCAGTAAAGGGCAAATACACCAGGGCAAGCGCATATAAAATTATGGAGTAGATGCGTTAAAATACAAAAATACTATATTTCAGTAAAGGAAGAAAAAATGTTGTCAAGTATAGAAGAACACTTCAGAGCAATAGAAGAC
>JBDKHS010000261.1:0-4772 GCA_039797505.1 Pseudomonadota bacterium
CTCAGTTTGATCAGATTCGCGCTCGCTGAGGGTTTCACCGACGCAGAGAATAGGAATTAATCCTGCGCTACGCACGCGGGCAAATTTTTCTGCAACTAAGCGATCACTTTCGGCATATAAACTGCGGCGTTCTGAATGTCCCACAATCGCATAGCGACATTGCAGGTCTGCCAACATGCTCACGGCGATTTCACCCGTAAACGCGCCGCCTGCTTCGTGGGAAACGTTTTGTGCACCCCAACTGATTGCACCGCCTGTTAATAATTGGCTAACTTGGGCAAGATAGACGGCAGGGGGACAAATTGAAACTTGTACATGACTTACGTCTTGGCAACCTTGCTTAATCGCATCGAGCAATGCTTGATTGCTGGCAAGAGAGCCATTCATTTTCCAATTGGCTACTACCAGAGACTGACGCATTTGTGAATTCTCTATTTTAGACTGGCTTAATGGCTTGTTTGGAGGGGTCAAACGTGGTGAGCGTTTTTTAACTGCTTAATTCCGCTTCAATACGCTTGCCTAGGCAAAGACAGGAATTATACAAATAATTTTGTATAGATGCTAGGCTGTTGTGCGATTTTATTCATGTGGGCGACTTGCTCAAATTTTCCGTTTCCCTCTTTTTTAGGAACGGGGCACACCCTAAAAATTTAACCTCGCTAAAATCCTCATGGTAATTTTTGCGAGCGCTTTACGCGTTATAATATTTTAATTCAGTCTCTCAGAGTTTGTTATCGCATGAAAAATATAGGTTTATGTGGCAGTCATCGCACGGGAAAAACCACTTTAGCAATGGCATTGGCAGCACGCAGTGGAAAAGCAGTGTTAAAAACTCAAACCAGTGCTGTGTTTGCAGCGCAAGGTTTAGACCCCGCCCAAGTCATGGACTTTAAAACACGTTTGTGGATTCAAGGACTTATTTTAGAAGATGCCCAAAACTTATGGGAAAATCAAAGCCAAGCCTTTATTGCCGATCGCACACCTTTGGACATGCTGGCGTATACCTTGGCTGATATTCAGGGCGCAACCGAGGTCGATCATGCCGCGTTACAGGCGTATAGTGCGCGTTGTTTCGCGCTGAGCAATCAATTTTTTTCACATATTGTGATTTTACCGCCTGCCATTCCTTTAGTGCATGAAACAGGAAAAGCTGCCTTAAATCCTGCCTATATTGAGCATTTACATGCTGTTATGTTGGGATTGGCGCATGAAGAATACTTGCACAGTCAGGTATTAGTGATGCCGCGTGCAGTGCTCAATTTGGATGCACGGGTAGCACAGGTTTTACAAAATATCGCGGAATGACAATAAGGTTTTTACTTTACAAAGTGGCACACCGTACTTTATATTAGACTATGCTAATATTTAAACGCTAGGTTTATTTTAAGGAATTAAGCATGCAAATTATTTCAGGTCAAGAAGCTCAAAAATTGGTTTCAGAACAAGCCGCTCAAGTGGTGGATGTGCGTTCTCCGCTGGAGTATCAACAAGGCGCAATCCCTGGTGCTGTGAATGTACCTTTACAAATTATAGAAAAGTGCTTAGATATATTGGATAAGCAACGTCCTGTGTTGGTGTACTGTGCCAGTGGAATGCGTAGCGAACAAGCCAAAAACGTGTTAAATACACTGGGGTTTAAAGCTGTTTATAATGTAGGTAGTCGTGAAAATTACTTGCGTTGTTAGAAAATACAAGCTGTTATAGTTAAAGGAAATATCATGGGAAGGGGATGGATTTGGGGCGTGCTGTGCCTCTGTGCGCAACTTGTGTCAGCGGCAGAATCGACGCTTGTCTTTAAGCAAGAGTCTGCCGTGCCCCAAGAATTCAGCCTTTCCCAGCTACAACAGCGTATTCCCAGTGTCGAATTAACCACCGCAGAGCCGCATACAGCAAACCGTTTGCAGCAGTATCGGGGGTTTAATTTTAATAAATTACTTGATGAAGTTTATGGTGAGCATTGGCGCGACAGTGAAGAGTTGATTTTTCACTGCCTTGATGGGTTTCAAGCCATGATTCCCGTGAGTCATTTTCGTAAATATAACACCGTGTTGGCGTATGCAATGTCTGATCGGGCGGTGTTTAAATTAAGCAGTGATCTTGCTTACAAAAAAGAAATTGAGCTTGCACCGTTTTATTTGGTGTGGGACACGGAAAAAAATCTGGAAGTGCGCAATCTGGATATTAATTTCTGGTCCTATCAGGTCAACAGCATTGAATTGATACGTCACACTGAAACTTCTCGCACCCATCCTCCTAAATCCAGCTCAGACAGTGTGCGACGTGGCTTTGAAGCGGTGCGCCAACATTGTTTACCCTGTCATAGTTTGAATGGAGAAGGGGGCGGGAAAGCACCCGAACTCAATTATCCTGTCAACGTTACCGAATACTTCCGCGAAGAATGGTTAAAGCAATGGATTGATAATCCTGCCAAACTGCGTTGGAATGTCAAAATGCCCCCTTTACAAGTCAATCTCGAGAATCGCCCGCGCTTAATTAATGATATTGTGGAATATCTGAAAGTGATGCGAGATTTTAAACAGAAACCTTAGGGTGTGTCATTAATTAAGCGACTGGGTCTATTTCAGCGGCGTATAGCGTGGATTTAAATCTGAAACTGCGCCCCTTCCCAAAGTACTGCCAGTCCTTATTGCGCTGGATTCAAGACCTTCTAGGTTTTTAAAGCCTAGAAGGTCTCACGCACGATTTAAACCGCATGATTCTTCATGTGATGCTTAACTTAATGGCGGTGACGTTAGAACGAGATAAAAAGCCCCTTCAGGAGCGCAGTTAAAATCGACGTTGAGACACTTAACTTGGCTCTTTCAAAGCCGCCATCACCAAAAATCCCCAGCCCAATAAAAAACTCAAGCCACCAAACGGGGTAATCATCCCTAAAAAGCGAAGTTCGCTGAGACTGAGTGCATACAAGCTCCCAGAAAACAGTATAATACCCGCCAATAAACAGTAACCCGCGCCATTCAACCACCATGAATGCGTAAACTTTTGTGCAATCATGCCAACGCATAATAAGCCAAGAGCGTGGATTAAATGATAATGAACACCCGTTTGGTAAATTGTCAGCCATTCGGGCGTGAGAACGTGCTTTAGCCCGTGTGCCCCAAATGCGCCCAAAGCAACGGCTAAAGCTGCGTTTATACCGCCTAAAATAATAAAAATTTTATCCATACGGAAATTACAATCTCGCATTGTGAACCGTGCTCCTTTATTCAACTTTAATCATGCCTAACTAACGTGAACGACTCTGCAATCATGATGGATATTTCAGCTATCCAATCCTTAATTCGCGACGACATGCAAGCTGTCGATGCCCTGATTCACCACTCATTGCGCTCAGATGTCGCCCTAGTCAACCAATTAGGACATTACATCGTCAACAGCGGCGGCAAACGTTTACGCCCAGTCTTAGTGTTGCTCAGCGCGCAACTTTTTGGCTACAAAGCCCACGATCACATTAATCTTGCAGCAGTGGTCGAATTTATTCACACCGCAACCTTGCTGCACGATGACGTAGTCGATGCCTCCGAATTGCGGCGCGGCAAACAAACCGCCAATAGCATTTGGGGCAATGAAGCCAGCGTTTTGGTGGGCGATTTTTTATACTCGCGCGCCTTTCAAATGATGGTGCAAGTCAAAAACATGCGTGTCATGGAAGTGCTTTCCAATGCCACCAACGTGATTGCTGAGGGCGAAGTTTTACAACTGCTCAATTGCCATGAACCCGACACCACCGAAGAAGCCTATTTTCAAGTCATTCGCTCCAAAACTGCAAAATTATTTGAAGCGGCTGCCGCCATCGGTGCAGTCATCACTCACCAACCGCCTGCTGTGGAAACAGCGATTGCAAGCTATGGCAGACATTTGGGAACGGCGTTTCAATTAATCGATGATGTGCTGGATTACAGCGCGACCCCTGAAGAAATGGGGAAAAATGTGGGGGACGATTTAGCAGAAGGCAAGCCCACCTTGCCTTTAATCTATGCGATGCAACATTGTACGCCTGAACAACGTGAAGTGTTGCGAGATGCGATTATTAACGCGGGCAAAGATAGAATTGAAGAAGTGATGCAAATTATTCGCAGCACCGATGCCATTGCCTACACTGCGGCGGCTGCCCGTCGCGAAGCCAATATTGCCCTGACCGCGCTTGAAAAATTGCCTCCTTCGGTTTATCACGATGCTTTACACGGTTTGGCATTATTTGCCGTGCAACGTAATCATTAATTTAAATACACTTCCCCTAAAGAAGCCCCTAAATCCCCTAAAGGGGACTTAAAACATTTAAATTATTTGTGTTTAGCCCCCTTTAGGGGGTTGGGGGCTTGCTTTAAAGCAACCTTAGCACACCCTTATTTAACTTTTAGCGCGTGTTTTACGGCGGGTTTTGGGCAGTGGTTTTTCTTCAACCAAAGGTGAGGCAAGCTTTTGATATAATTCAAATAAAAAGGCAACCCGTGCTGCATCATCGTTGCTGCCTTTATAATGGTAACTGGTCTCGACAGCCCTATCGAGGGCTTTATGGGCTTTTTGCAAGGCTTCGGGCATGTTGTTTGCCGCGTATAACATCGCTAATGAATATTTTTGTTGTTGCTGAATGCAGCGTTGTTCTTCGAGTTCTCGTGCATCTAAAACCATTTGGGCGGCGGCTTCAATTTTCGCTTTAATCGATGGCTTTACATTTTCAGGAAACGGGAAGTTGTTGTAAACAATGGTGTTTGAATAGCGATAATCACTTTTTAAACGACCACAAACCG
>JBDKHS010000262.1:0-7267 GCA_039797505.1 Pseudomonadota bacterium
AAGATACTGTATTACAAAATATTAATTTTGAATTACGGGCGGGCGAGCGCGTCGGCTTGGTGGGAAATAATGGCAGTGGTAAGACTACTTTATTGCAAATTTTTATCGGTTTATTAACGCCACAGCAGGGCGAAATTATTGCCTTTGGGAAACCCAGAATTAAAGAAGCTGATTTTTGGGAAGTGCGCCTAAAAACAGGTTTTTTGTTCCAAGACCCTGAGGATCAATTATTCTGCCCCACAGTGGCGGAAGATGTGGCGTTTGGAGTGTTTAATCAAGGCAAACCGCGTGCGGAAGTGTTGCGCATTGTTGAAGAAACGCTGGCATTATTAGGCTTGAGTGCTTATGCCGAGCGGGTGACGCATAAATTATCATTTGGGGAAAAGCGGCTGGTAGCGTTGGCGACGATTTTAGCCATGCAGCCTGAAGTGTTGCTGTTGGATGAGCCGACAACGGGTTTAGATGAGCAGGTTTGTGCGAGAATTACCCATATTTTGCAACAGTTGCCGCAAGCAATGCTGATTGTGTCGCATGATAAGGAATTTTTACAGCAGTTGCAGGTGCAGCCTTGGCAGTTGCGGGCGGGGCGGTTGGAGCGGGTTTAAATATGAACTCCCCAAGGGGGCTAAAGTTAAAGTAGGCTGGGTTAGCCTAAGCTCACCCAACGAAAGGAGTTCAGTTGGGTTGCCGTTGGCAGCCCAACCTACGAGGCTAAATAGTTCATGTTGTCAACAGAGCGAGTTGTAGGTGCGAATTTATTCGCATGCGTTTCTAATTCGAGAGCGTTGTGCGAATAAATTCGCACCTACAATCAGCTTAACCTCGTAAACTTAGCTTAAAATGTAAGATTACAAATCGGTTCTATACTCCCTACGCTTGATAAAGCTTTTTGAATTAATTAGCGTATTAATTCAACTGCGTAACTCCTAATTTGTATAGGAACATTATTTTTAATCTGGCAATTTTAGAGAATATATGAGATGAGCGAACTTAATACTGACTATTTTGCGCGTTGTATTGCCACTTTAGAACAAGCCTTTAATGCTTTGAATGCACAGGCAAGCGATAGCTTGTTATATGATATTTACCGTGCGGCTTGTGTGAAAGAATTTGAAATTATTTTGGAACAAACGGGCAAATTATTTAGAAAATGCTTAAAATCTTATTTTTCATCGCCTAGGCAAGCTGACCAGTTAAATTTTAAAGATATTTTTCGTTATGCCGCAAAACATGGTTTGATCAGTTTAGAAGAATCAGAACGTTGGTTAATTTATCGGGATAATCGCAATGATACCGCACATGATTACGGCATTGGCTTTGCTGATACCACGTTAAAGTTATTACCACAATTTATTATTGATGCTTACCACGCAAATGAAGTTATCCAGAATCAATCATGAAACAACTTTTTTTACGCGATAAAGACAAACAAGGGCTGCAACAATTGTTAGCGCGGTATTTGCCCACGGTGACGGTGTGGGCGTATGGTTCTCGGGTGAATGGCGACGCGCACGAGGCGAGTGATTTGGATATTGTGCTGCGTTCAAGCGATTTAAGCCCGATTCCTGCACAGGAATTGAACGCATTTTTGGAAGCGGTGCGTGAATCTAATATTCCAATTTTAATCGATGCCCGTGATTGGGCGAGATTACCAGCGTCTTTTCATGAGGTGATTTTGCGTAATTATGTTGAGTTGGAAGGCTTTTAAAAATGAAAGATGAATACGATTTTAGCGGTGCAGAACAAGGTCAGTTTTACCGAGCCATTGAAGACTTAGACATACCAATTTATTTAGACGCTGAAGTTAAAGAATTTTTTCTGCAAAGAATCCAGAAAAATTCATTAAATGGCATGTTATAAAAATGAATTATGCTTCTTGCACTAGCCCTCCGCTTAGGGGTAACTTTTCTTTTAACAATTTATCTATCTGCGCCCATGTTTCTTGGCTTAGGTATTTTTTGGTAGGATGTTCTACGAAACGTCGGCCGCACTCACGACATTTGTAGTTTTGTGTGTCTGAACGGGGTTTTCCATATTTCACGATGTGCGTAGCTTTACAGTTTGGGCAAGTCAGCATTTTAGTTTCTCTTCTATAATCACTAGTTTTCTTATTTTAATATCACTGCTTCTTTAGGACTACCAAATATAAATGCTTTTTTTATCTAAAAAGCTTGTAAAATCCTCGCCGCTGGACCGATGAGCTAGGCATTTCGACGCAGGCGCGTTGGAACGAGATAATTTTTGTCTTTAGCCGCCTTTTTAGGGGGTTGGGGGCTTTCTTTAAAGATCTAAAAGAAGCCCCTAAATTGATTAAAACCTAGATGTTATCGCCCACCAGTGATAGCATCTTTTGCTTTTAGTCACGTCACAAAAATACACGAATGAATACTGCAATTCCCGATTTCAAAACCGCACAAGTTCTCGTCATTGGCGATGTCATGCTCGACCGTTATTGGCAAGGCTCGACCTCCCGCATTTCCCCAGAAGCCCCCGTTCCCGTGGTGCACATCAAACAACAAACGGAACGCGCAGGCGGCGCAGGCAATGTCGCCCTCAATATCAGTGCCTTAGGGGGAAAAACCACTTTACTAGGTGTGACTGGACAAGACGAAGCCGCCGATAAAATTCAACAACAATTAGCACAAGACAATGTCGATTGTTGTTTTGTGCGCCTTGCTGACGCGCCCACAATTACCAAATTACGCGTGCTCAGCCGCCACCAACAACTGATACGCTTGGATTTTGAAGAAGCTTTTCACAGTTTAGACAGCACCCGCCTGCTGCAATATTTCGAGCAACAATTATCACAACATAGCGTGGTGGTGCTTTCAGATTATGGCAAAGGCACACTCGCAGACCCACAAAGTTTAATCCAAGCCGCCCGCGCCCAAAATAAACCCGTGCTCGTTGACCCCAAAGGTTGCGATTTCCGCAAATACGCAGGCGCAACTTTAATCACCCCAAATTTGTCAGAATTTGAAGCCATCGTCGGACCTTGTCGCAACCAAGAAGAATTAGTCACACGCGGCGAAGCCCTGCGCGACAGCTTAAATTTAGAAGCCTTACTCATCACCCGCAGCGAACACGGCATGAGTTTATTACGCAAAGCCCACCCGCCGCTGCATTTGCCCGCCCATGCCCGCGAGGTTTACGATGTCACAGGCGCGGGGGATACGGTGGTTGGCGTACTTGCTGCATCCTTGGCAGCAGGACAAGATTTAGTCAGTGCAACCGCGCTCGCAAATCTCGCAGCAGGTTTGGTGGTGGCAAAATTGGGCGCAGCAACGGTCAGCGTTGCCGAACTTGCCCACGCCTTACACGAGCACACAGGACAAGGAATTTCTGATTTAAACAGCTTATTAGCCGCCGTCAATTCTGCCAAAGCCAATGGTGAAAAAGTGGTGATGACCAATGGCTGCTTTGATATTTTGCACGCGGGCCATGTCCAATATTTGACACAAGCCCGTCAACTGGGCGACCGTTTAATTGTGGCGGTCAATGATGATGCCTCCGTGCGGCGTTTAAAAGGCAGTTCGCGCCCTGTGAATTCCGTAGAAAATCGCATGGCAGTGTTAAAAGCCCTGTCCTGCGTCGATTGGGTGATTCCTTTCGGTGAAGATACGCCTGAAGCTTTGATTTGCCAGTTGTTACCTGATATTTTGGTCAAGGGTGGCGATTATCAAGTTTCACAAATTGCAGGCAGCGATTGCGTATTGAATAATGGCGGGCAGGTTTTAATTTTGGATTTTTTAGCAGGCTGTTCCACAACCGCAACCATTAAAGCGTTACAGCAGCTGACAACTTAGGATTTTAGCATTTATGATTATAGTCACAGGAGCTTATGGGCTGATTGGGAGCAACATCGTACGGGCTTTAAACCAGCGCGGACGCACGGATATTCTTGCCGTGGACAATTTGAGCAATGGGCAAAAATTTAAAAATTTGGTCGATTGTGAAATTGCCGATTTTTTGGATAAACACACGTTTTTAGACCGTGTCAGCAAACGCAGTTTATTAACCTCTCAGCATATTGATGCAATTTTCCATCAAGGCGCGTGCTCCAGCACCACCGAATGGGATGGCAAATATATGATGCAGAACAATTATGAATATTCCAAAGCCGTCTTAGATTATTGCTTAGCGTTTCGGATTCCTTTGTTTTATGCCTCCAGTGCTTCAGTGTATGGCGACGGCAAAACTTTTCAGGAAACCCGCGAATTTGAAAGCCCGTTGAATGTTTACGGCTACTCAAAATTTTTGTTTGACCAATATGTACGCCAACGCATACCGCTCTCGGTTTCCCAAGTCGTCGGCTTGCGCTATTTCAATGTCTACGGTGCGCGCGAGCAGCATAAAGGCAGCATGGCAAGCGTGGCATTTCATTTCAATCAGCAGATTCTGAAAACAGGAAAGTTAAAACTGTTTGAAGGTTGCGATGGTTATGGCAATGGCGAACAACGGCGCGATTTCGTTTCCGTGGAAGATGTGGTGGCGGTGAATTTGTGGCTGATGGATCATCCGCAAATTTCGGGCGTGTTCAATGTGGGTACGGGGCGCAGTCAGACCTTTAACGATGTGGCGCGGGCAGTGATTGCGTGGCATGGCAAGGGAGAAATTGAATATGTGCCTTTCCCTGATCATTTACGCGGTTGCTACCAAAGTTTCACCCAAGCGGATATTAATAGCTTGCGTAAAGTCGGTTATGATGCAGATTTTTATACAGTAGAACAAGGGGTTAAACGTTATTTAGATTGGTTAAATCGGGTTTGAGAATGTTTAGACTTTAAACTTCGGACTCCATTCAAGATTCTTAAGCAAGGACTTACAGCTCTCTTCCGCGTCACCACCCAGTAGTCGGGTCACTGCTATTAAGTTAAGCATCACATGAAGAATCATGCGGTTTAAATCGTGCATGAGACCTTCTAGGTTTTTAAAACCTAGAAGGTCTTGAATTCAGCGCAATGAGGACTGGCAGTGCTACGAACACTGCCAGTCCTTAAACTCCCAGATTTCACTACCTAGCACACGGGCTATCGGCTTAACTTAGCATCAGCCCTTTTTGCCAATATTAACTATCCTGTTTGAAGCCTCATTTTAGAACAGAACGATTTCAAATCGGTTTTATCGCATGAGAATACTATTCTCAAATTATCGGGATTTCTCGCAGTAATAAACCTGTATTTCTGAGGCATAAGCTAATGCCATTCAAGATAAATGAGTGTTATAAGTTTTATAATGCACAATGCCGTTTTTTAGGTTATAAAGTGTTTATGCAATAAATTCTTTAGAGGCGCAACATGTTTAACTTCATCAGTCAGCTCAAACTGCGTTATAAACTCAGTATTATTTTATTAATTCCTACTTTGGGACTCTTGTATTTTTCGATTTATACCTTGTGGGATCGATTTAATACCACGCAAGAAATGCAAGATTTACAAGAGCTTTCGCAGGTTGTTTTAAAAACCGCTGATATTGTTTATGAATTGCAACGAGATCGCGGCATCAGTGAGATGTATGTGCGCAATAATGGCGAACAATTTTCCCAAGACATGAGAGTCGAATTTGCACGCACTGATAAAAAATTAGTGGAATACCGTGACTTGATTAGCAATTTGGGTAATCAACGCTTTTATGTCTCGTTAAAATCCTATTTAGACGATACTGATAAAGCCCTTAATTTCCTGCCTGCCTTGCGTGAAGAAGTCAGTAAACTGAACTTAACGATTGATCAAGTTTTACAGCGTTATGTCGGTATTAATCAACCCCTATTTGCGCTGATTAATGCTGCCACCATGCTGACCAGTAATAAAAACCTGTTTTTGAAAGGTATTGCCAATTTAAGAATGTTGCAAGCCAAAGAAAAAGCCAGTATCGAAAGTTATGTTTTATCCAAAGTCTTTACGCGAAAATCATTTGACACAGGTGAATACCGCGAGTTTGTGGAATTAGTCGATGCACAAAAACTGTATTTAGAACGTCTTGATGTTTATGCTGACAGAGACGTTTATAAAAAAATTGAAGACATCCTTAAAAACAATGCGGTCATGAAACAAGCGGAAGAATTTCGCCACACCGCCTACAACAGTTTAGACGGGGTTCAGGAAAATATTAATCCTGATGAATGGTTTAAAACTCAAAGTGACAAAGTTGCCTTGATGAAGCAATTTGAAGAATTGCTGACCAATGACTTTTCCGAAACTGCAAAAAGTTTGGGAGAGCAAGCAGCACAAGACTTTCAATACAGTTTGTGGCTCACTTTTGGAATTTTATTGTTGGTGGGCGTTTTAGGGTATCGCGTATTAGTCAGTATTACCCGCCCCATCGCACAAGCTGTCGGGATTTCCAAAGCGATTGCTGAGGGTAATTTAGACAATATTATCGTCAGCAAAAGCAAGGATGAAACAGGACAATTATTGTCAACCTTGGCGATTATGCAAACCCAACTGCGCAATCAGATTTTTGAAGAAAAACGTATTGCAGACGAAGCTTTACGCATTAATCGCGCCCTAGAAAGCGTATCCACCAGCGTGTTGATTGCCGATGACAAGCTGCAAATTATTTATGTGAATGAAGCCGCGATTCACATGTTTGCTAAAACGCAAGACACGCAGGATGATCGCCGTGTGCTTAGCTGGCGTGAGCAATTGGAAGGCAAATCTTTGGTGCAACTGTATCAATCCGCTAATTTAAGTTATGAGTGGATGGAAAACTTAAGCAGCACCTATCACATTCGCCTCAGTTTTGGGGGCTTGGAATTAGACAGCACCGCCAATCCAATTATCAATAAACAAGGCAAGCGTTTAGGTATCGTGATTGAATTCACCGACCACACCGCTGAAGTCGCCACCGAGCAAGAAGTGGGCAAAGTGACGCAATCTGCTGCCAATGGCGATTTTAGTCAACGCATCGTGTTGAATAATAAAGCAGGCTTTTTCAAAAATCTCAGTGCCGCTTTTAATCAAATTTTGGATTATAACCAACGCATGATTCAGGACTTGACGCGGGTTTTAGGCGCGTTGGCGAAGGGCGATTTAAGTCAAAATATTGAAAATGTGTATGCGGGCACTTTGGAGCAGCTTAAAAACGACATCAATGCCACCGTTGGAAAATTAACCAGTGTCATGAGTGCGATTAAATCCACTTCTGAATCTGTGAATGCGGCTGCCTCCGAAATTTCTAACGGCAATATCAGCCTGAGCCAACGCACCGAAGAACAAGCCGCTTCTTTAGAAGAAACCGCCGCCAGCATGGAAGAAATGACGGGCAC
>JBDKHS010000263.1:0-3926 GCA_039797505.1 Pseudomonadota bacterium
TTTGTTCAATCTCCTACCTTTGAACATGGGCTATTATTCCATTTCGTCGTCAGTTTCTAAGTCGTGGCTTTGTAAATCTGTTTCCTGTAACTCGATCAGCTTAATAATGTGGCGTTTGTTAATGATGTTTGGAGTGTCTTCATAATCTGACAACACCACAAAATCTTTATCTGAACGATTCAAAGTATCGGAAAGACGTGCGCTGACATCAATGACCATAGTGCCTTTCATCACCGTGCCCCCCGTTAAATAAATCATCACGTGGACACGTTTGCGAGTTAGGGAATTCATGATAGCCTCCTTAGAAAAGATGAGCTGCTTTAGGCAGTTGCGATTAAATTTATCGCTTGTTCTATTCTATGCACAGTACGTGCCTGTCCTATTAAACATAGGGTGACATCAATCGAGGGCGACATGGTGTTTCCCGTCACTGCAACGCGCAAGGGCTGTGCGACTTTACCGAGCTTTAATGCGAGCTGTTCTGCAACTTGATGAATAACCGCATGAATACTCTCGTTATTCCAATTAGTTAATTCAGAAAACTGTGTTTTTAAGACAGTTAATGTTGGAATTACGTCAGGTGTGAGATTTTTCTGTACTGCTTTCTCATCGTATTTGACTTCTTCAAAGAAGAAACGACTGTTTAATGCCATTTCTTTTAAGGTTTTAGCACGTTCTGCCTGTGCTTTGACGATTTCAACCAAAGCTGCACCTTGAGTAAAGTCAATACCGAGTTTTTGAAACTGAAAAGCAAGGTGTTCTGCCACATATTCAGGGGGTAAAGTTTTAATATAGTGCTGATTTAACCATAACAGCTTTTCGGTATTAAAAGCAGAAGGTGCACCATTGACATCTTCCAAGGCAAATAAGTCAATCATTTCTTGGCGAGAGAAAATTTCTTGATCGCCATGTGACCAGCCCAAGCGCACTAAATAATTCAGCAAAGCTTCGGGCAAAAATCCATCTTCTTGATAATTAAGCACGCTCACTGCACCGTGGCGTTTGGAAAGCCGTTGTCCGTCATTACCCAGAATCATCGGTACATGGGCATATTGCGGCAATTCTGCACCGAGCGCGGCAAGAATATTCATTTGGCGCGGTGTATTATTCAAATGGTCATCGCCCCGAATCACTTGGGTAACTTTCATATCCCAATCGTCAACCACCACGGTGAAATTATAGGTCGGCGTGCCATCGGAACGGGCAATGATTAAATCATCTAATTCGGTGTTTTTAAAGACGACTTTGCCTTTGATTAAATCTTGTACGACGACTTCGCCCTCTTCAGGATTTTTGAAGCGCACCACAGGCTGAATGCCTTCGGGGGGCGTGCTGGGGGGATGGTGGCGACAATGTCCGTCGTAACGGGGTTTTTCTTTATTGGCTTGTTGCTGTTCGCGCAAGGCATCGGTGCGTTCTTTGGTGCAATAGCAATAATAGGCTTTGTCTTCGTCGAGTAATTTTTGAATCACTTCGCGATAGCGATCAAAGCGTTTGGTTTGATAATACACGCCTTCGTCATGTTGTAAGCCGAGCCAAGTCATGCCTTCTAAAATGGCATCGACTGAGGCTTGCGTGGAGCGTTCAAGGTCAGTGTCTTCAATGCGTAAAATAAATACGCCCTTGTATTTACGCGCATAAAGCCATGAAAATAAAGCGGTACGCACCCCGCCAACATGCAAATATCCCGTAGGACTGGGGGCAAAACGTGTACGAACAGTCATCTTGATTTCAAACCTACTATTTTTGAAAAAGCCATTATAGCAGTTTATTTTTGGGGGAGTGCTATCTCAAGAACTGGCATCGATTCGAGACCTGCTAGGTTTTTAACACCTAGCAGGTCTGATTTGGCGGTAAAATAAGTTATGGAAGTCACTGCCTTCCCTGAGGGAGGAGAGCATCAAAGTCGGTTTAAAGAAAGCCCCCAACCCCCTGAAGGGGGCTAAACCTAAAAGATTTTGTCTTAAAAGTCCCCTTTAGGGGATTTAGGGGCTTCTTTAAACCTTGCTTAAACTCAAACCCTAAAAAAACAGCCCATCCACAGGCGAAGACGCATTTGCAAAACGTTTACGTGGAATCCGCCCCGCTAGAAAAGCCTCACGCCCCGCTTCAATCGCTTTACGCATTGCAGATGCCATTAACACAGGGTTTTTCGCGCCCGCAATTGCCGTATTCATCAACACGCCCGCACAACCCAATTCCATCGCCACTGCGGCATCCGAAGCCGTGCCCACGCCCGCATCAACAATAATCGGCACTTTGGCATTTTCAATAATCGTTAAAATATTTAAGGGATTACGAATTCCCAGCCCCGAACCAATCGGCGCGGCCAAGGGCATCACTGCCACACAGCCCATTTCTTCAAAGCGTTTTGCTAAAATCGGGTCATCGTTGGTATAAACCATGACTTGAAAACCATCTTGAATCAATTCCGCAGCCGCTTGTAAAGTCGCCATCACATCAGGCAATAAGGTTTTTTCATCGCCTAAGACTTCCAATTTCACCAAATTATGACCATCCAATAATTCACGCGCCAAGCGACAAGTGCGCACGGCATCGACCGCGTTATAACAGCCTGCGGTATTCGGCAACAAGGTGTAACGATTGGCGGGTAAAATATCCAATAAATTGGGTTGATTGGGGTCTTGTCCAAGATTAGTGCGCCGAATTGCCACGGTGATGATTTCCGCGCCGCTGGCTTCGAGTGCGAGTTTGGTCTCTGCTAAATCTTTATATTTCCCCGTGCCCACTAATAAACGGGATTGATAAGTTTTTCCTGCAATAATCAAAGGATTATCATTAACGAGTTGCTGTGACATATTTCACCGTTATTCTATGTATTTGTGTATAAACGTCAGTGCGGTAGCGCGATTTGAAACGCATATTTTGCACCTTTTATTTTTAAATAGCGTCAAAAATAATAGCCTTATGAGAAAATTAGCTGTATTGTGCAGTGCAACAATCCGATTATTTGCTAAGCTTAACCTAATGCCTTTATTGATACGAACTTAGAGACGAACCTTATGCACCCTGCCGTCCGATTTTTAACAGCTCATAAAAAAATTCAATGGATAATGCTTGCAATGGGTTTGCTCGGCGCGATTTCATGGGGTTTGCAAGCAGGCTTTTCCAAACCTTTAACAGACTCGGCGCAATGGTTTGGCACGTTACTTTATCAAGACCCGCTCGAAACCCAAGCTTTGCGCATTGAAAAACTGCCCGATAATGTTGAAATTGTCACACGCGGCAGTGCCACACATCCCATTATTTACGTCATTAATCGTTATCACTTGCCTGTGGAAGTAGAAATGCGCTTGGTGAGTGTGGAAAATGTCAGCACCAGCCGTGCCTTGCCTGCCCATGTGATTGTGCCCGCTAACAGTGACACCCCTATTTTAAGCCTTTGGGCAACGAATCCCAAACAAACTTGGTTTTATTTAGACAGCTATCAAGCCGTCATTGGTGATCCCAATGCGCAACACAATGCAAATGCTTACCGCTTACCCTTCAAAGAAGGTAGCAGTTTTCCAGTGACTCAAGGGTTTGGGGGGAGTTTCAGCCACACCCATATCGAAAGTTATTATGCGGTGGATTTTGCTATGCCTGAGGGCACGCCCGTTCATGCGGCACGTGCGGGCATTGTCGCTGAAATGAATGATAGTTTCACGCAAGGCGGCGTTGAAGATGTGGCTTTTGTGAATCGTGCCAATTCGATTCGGATTTTACATGAGGATGGCACAATGGCGGTCTACGCACATTTGGGCTTTCACTCTGGACAAGTGCAAGTGGGCGATAAGGTGCAAACAGGTCAATTTATCGCTCGCTCAGGTAACACAGGCTATTCGACAGGGCCACATTTACACTTTGCGATTCAGAAAAATGCGGGAATGCAGTTGATCACTGTGCCTTTTGAATTTCAAACAGGG
>JBDKHS010000264.1:0-3327 GCA_039797505.1 Pseudomonadota bacterium
AGCCCATG
This sequence comes from Pseudomonadota bacterium, assembly GCA_039797505.1. GTDB lineage: Bacteria > Pseudomonadota > Gammaproteobacteria > Beggiatoales > Beggiatoaceae > JAQTYU01. The sequence goes on from JBDKHS010000264.1 coordinate 9, forward strand.
CCATCACTAGGGAATAAGTGCAGTTGTATGCTGGTATTTAATAAGACTTCGACAAAAATTGGGGAACTGGCAGCAAATAGAAATTGTAGGGCGAAACCTTGATAAGTATAAATTGTGTCACTCATCAAGCCCCAACGCCAGAACGGTTGTTTATAAATGCACCAGATGCGTTCCATAATTGGAATCAGCAAAAACCAGCCGAAGGTACTGATAAAGTTGAAAACATCAAGCAGGGTAATGGAGGACAAGGGCGTTACCTATGATAAAAATTCGCCCTTACTTTAAATGAATAACGGGCGCATTGCCTTGATAAAAGTAAAGTTTAAAAACTTTTTGTAAAGCTCCCCCAAAAAATGAGAGAGCTTTGCATAATCCTAGGGGCATAAAGGCGTTAATTTGGGAACAGCCATCCGAATAGAAGACCAGCCCATACCTAAGTTTGCTTTTTTGCTGGTGATTAAAACCACCAAAGCATGGGGCTTTTCAGGCACAACCATCATGAAGTGATAAGTATTTTCAGTGGTCATTTGAACTTCTTTGATCAAATGCTTTTTCGCATTGCCACGCATGTTGGCGATCATATCTTCCACAGCACTGATAGTACGTCCACGGAACATATCCACAGCGGCAGCGGCGACTGCATCTAAATAAGATTGGGTGAAATAAGGCACGTTGTGAGAAACACCCAGTAATAAACCGCTGTTTAAATCGACCACGGCACAACCTAAAGCAGCATCCACATTGCGGACGATATCTCCACAAATTTCATTAATATCCATATAAAACTCCTTGCTCATTTGAATGATTGCGTGATTTTAAATCACGAGGTGTGTAAATTCTAATCGTTACCAGACAAACCCGCGCAAGATGATGTCGGCACGTTATTCTATGACAAACAGCGATAATGTTACAAAAAATATACCAAAACTAGGCACACAACGGCACAATTTTGGGCAAAGCATTCCGAATTGAAGACCAGCCCATTCCTAAATTTACTTTTTTGCTGGTAATCAGGATAACCAGTATATCGGGATTTTCTGGCAGAGTAGCCATAAAATGTAGTGTATTTTTAGTGGTCATTTGAATTTCTTCAATAAATTGACTTTCCTCGGTGTGGCGCATATTTGTCACCATTTGTTCCAAGGCAGTCACACTGCGCCCCCGAAACATTTCAACGGCGGCTGCCGCTGCTGCATCTAAATAAGATTGTGTAAAGTAAGGAACTTTGTGTGAAACACCCAGTAATTGCCCAGTTTGCAGATTGACCACAGCACAGCCTAAAGCTGAGTTGACGCTCTTTACAATTTCCAGACAAATTTGATTAATCGCCATGCACTATGCTCATATTTTGCGTAGAGGTTAAATATTCTATCGAGCTTATTATCCCTTAAAGAGAGATAAAACGCTTAGTTTTTTAGAATTATTGTTCTCGTTTTACCAAATATGAAGCGACTTGTCCTGCGCGTTGCTGTTTAATCACAGTCCAGTTTCTAGGCAAGATTAATGCCTGCAATTCCGCTTCTGCTTCAAGGTAAATAAACGCATTTGGCGTAAGCCAGCCCGTACTTTCTAATAGTTCGCAGCAAGGCGCGAGTAAGTTTTGTTGAAAGGGCGGGTCAAGAAATACGATATTAAATGGTTCAGTGGGGGATGTTTTTAAAAACTGTAGGGCATCAGCTTGAATCACCTGCACTTTTTCGCTGGCAAAGGGTGCAAGTTGCTGGCGCAACCCCTCGGCAATGCTGCGATCTTTTTCGACCAGAATCACTTGTTTTGCGCCGCGTGATGCCGCTTCTACCCCTAACGCACCTGTGCCTGCAAATAAATCCAAGCAACGACTGGCGGGGACTTCCCAATTCAGCCAGTTGAACAAAGTCTCACGCACCCGATCGGGCGTGGGGCGTAAACCTTGTTTTTCGGGAACAGCGAGTTTTCTGCCGCGCCATTCACCGCCAATAATCCGAACTTTGCCGCGCATCATTAACGTAATTGTTTACCTGTGGAAGTCATGGATAAGGTCGCATGCAAATCTTGTTCGATGGAAAAACTGAGGCGGGTTAATTGAGACATGAAATTACCGAGCAGAAGTTTTCAAAAATAAGCGAGTTAAGGGGATACGTATCGCTAATAACACGGCAAGTGCAATTGCGTACAACCAAGGTTCTGCAAGTCGTGATTTCGATTCTGCCATCCACCAAAAATGCAGTACGCTTAAGATGCCGATTAAATACACCAGTCGATGTAATTGTCGCCAGTGTTTGCCGCCCATGCGTTGAATCATCCGATTGCTTGAAGTGATTGCGAGCGGAATCAGTAGTATAAAACTCAAAAAGCCCACAGTGATGAACGGGCGTTTCACAATATCGTTAAAAATATCGCTCACATCGAAACTTTGATCCAGCCACAAATAGAAAATAACGTGTAAGACAGCGTAGAAAAAGCAGTATAAACCCAGCATGCGCCGCATGCGAATTAAGGCGTGCCATTGTAAAAGTTGGCGTATTGGGGTGACGCATAAAGTGAGTAATAACAAGCGCAATGCCCACAAACCCAGCTCGCGAATCATGGTTTCAATCGGATTTGCGCCCAACTGCCCCATGCTATCGCGCCATAATAACCACACGATGGGGAATAAACACAGCACGAATAGCGTGGGTTTAAACACCCGTTCTGTCCATTGGGGGGAAGGCGCAATGTTAATAATCTTTCCTTAAATCCATGCCGTTATAGAGGCTTGTGACTTGATCCGCATAGCCGTTAAACATCAGGGTTTTACGCTTGAAAAACTCGCCAATACGGCGTTCTTTTTTCTGACTCCAGCGCGGATGATCGACTTCAGGATTCACATTAGAATAAAAACCATATTCATTCGGCAGGGCTTTCTGCCAACTGGTGAGCGGTTGCTTTTCGACTAGGCGTATTGTAACGATAGATTTAATACTCTTAAAGCCATATTTCCACGGCACAACCAAGCGAATCGGTGCGCCATTTTGATTGGGCAGCACTTTTCCATATAAACCCACACTCAGTAAAGTCAGCGGATTCATCGCCTCATCAATGCGTAAGCCTTCTTGATAGGGAAATTCAAACACTTTTTGTTTTTGCCCAATCATTTGTTCAGGACGATCGACGCTAAGAAACTGCACATATTTGGCGCGAGAATTGGGCTTGAATTGCTTGAGCAAACTGCTGAGTGGGAAACCTATCCACGGAATCACCATTGACCAGCCTTCTACACAGCGTAGCCGATAAATGCGTTCTTCCAAAGGAAAGTTTTTGAGGATGTCGTCCATGCTGATCATGCCCGCTTTTTCGACTT
>JBDKHS010000265.1:0-3206 GCA_039797505.1 Pseudomonadota bacterium
GAAGGTGATTTGTTAAACATGGGTACGAGTCCTGTACCATTTCCTTTGGATAGAGTGGCGTGAGCCTATGGAATGTTATTGTCGAGTCCGCATAAATCCAAGTTGTTTATTCAGAAACGACCGCAGGCAGGGTAAAATAAAAGCGGCTTCCTTGTCCAACTGCGCTTTCTACGCCCACTGTGCCCCCGAGTTTTTCTACAATCTGATGCACTATAGACAAGCCCAAACCATGCCCTTCAGCGGTGTCTTGGTGCAGGCGGGTGAATGGCGTAAATAATTGTGCTTGCGCTTCAGGACTTAAACCCTGCCCATTGTCCAGCACCCAATAACGTACCATGCCATCTTCTTGCAACTGACTGCCGATTTCGATACGCGGTGGTCTGCCGCCGTATTTCATCGCATTGCTCACATAATTACTAATAATTTCTTCAACCCAGGGCGCGTAAGCTTTGGCGGCAACCCAAGGACGGTGCAGGATAATTTCGCCCCGATATTCTTCCAGCATATAAGCAAGCCGTTGCTTAGTTTGCTCAATAATTTCGTCCATATTTAGGGGAGTAATTTCCACTTGACTGTGTTGGGCAACGCCCGCCAACAACAATAAAGCTTGAATAATGCTCACCATTTTCCGCGCCGAACGATCCACCGAATGTAATAAACTCATAAAATCATCTTTCACGAAATGCTCTTCTTCACTTTCTTCGAGCAACATCCCGGTGTAACCAATAATCGCATTTAAGGGATTTTTTAAATCATGCGCCACGGTACGCGAAAACGCTTGTAACTCCATGTTACGGCGTTGCAATTCGATAGTGTGCATTTCTAAAAGATGCGAACTTTTTTGTAAAGAGCTTTCAATCTGAATACGGGAATCGATTTCAGCCTGCAATTGCGCATTTTGTGTGGTCAATTGTTGCTGCAATTTGCGAATATTTAATTGAGCATTGATCCGTGCCAAGACTTCTTCATGCTGAATCGGCTTGGTGATGTAATCTGCCGCGCCCAAGCTGAAGCCTTTTACTTTATCAACCGTGTCTGCCAAAGCGGTCATGAATACAATCGGAATGTCGCGGGTGTGTTCTTGAGCTTTCAAAATTCGACAGGTTTCAAAACCATCAATCCCAGGCATCATCACATCCAGTAAAATCACGTCGGGCTGTGCATATTCAGCGCGTTGAATCGCGGATTTCCCGTCTTGGGCAACCAAAACTTTAAAACCCATCTTGCTTAAAAATTCAAATAATACACTGATATTTTCAGCAATATCGTCGACAATCAGTAATTTATGTTTAGAAGATTCAACCGTCATGGATGAGGTCTCATGTAAGGCTCTAAAAGCGCAGCAACCTCGTCAACTTTGAACGCCTTGCTTAACTGTAAGAGTTGTTTTGCCCACGCTTGGGTTGCACCTTCGGAGTTTTGAATGAAAACGTCCAAATGCTCCCACAATTCTTCAATGTCCCCACTGCGTGCTAATTCATACAAGGCAGTGGCTTGTTGCGGATCACAATATATCTGCGCTGAGATGGGCGGTGCAGTTAGCATAGCATTTTCTGGCATGACTGCGTTGTCTGCTGATTCATAAATCCAAGTCAATTGGAGCAATTCTTGAATTTTTTCGAGTAATAAGTCCAAACGAATGGGTTTGGCAATAAACTCATTACAACCTGCATCTCGGCTTTCTTGTTGATGATAATCAAACACGCTGGCGGAGGCGGCAATAATCGCGGTATTTTGCAATTGTGGATATTGTCGGATGCGGCGCACGGCTTCAAAACCATCCATCACCGGCATGACCAAATCGGTGATGATTAAATCGGGGAGCGTTTGTTTTGCCATTTCAACCCCTTCCGCGCCATTGCTGGCTTCGGTCACGGTAAAACCCAGAGGGGTTAGCAAGTTCACTAAAATCGCACGATTTTCCCATTTATCATCAATCAGTAATAACTGACGACTGCCTTGTTTAAAGCCGATGATTTTGGGCTTTGCCACCGTTTTAATCTGCAATAAAGGTGACACATCGGGAAGTTCTAAGCGAATCCAAAAACAGCTCCCTTTGCCTAATTGGCTTTCAACATGCAATTCTCCGCCCATCATTTCAACTAAGCGTTTGCTGATCGCAAGCCCTAAACCTGTGCCTTCGGCATGGTAACGTGCATCACCGACTTGTTGGAAGGGCGAGAAAATTTTGTTTAAATCGTCCTCAGCAATCCCAATGCCTGTGTCTTCAACCTGAAAGCGCATACTGCCTTGATCATAACCAATTTTCAGGGAGACACCGCCGCATTCCGTGAATTTTACTGCATTTCCCAACAGATTAATTAACACTTGGCGCAGACGTTTTTCATCGGCCCGCACCCCGTGTGGCAGGTGCGATAAAGTTTCATAACAGAAACTAATGCCTTTTTGCGCGGCACGCATTTGGAATAATTCCACCACGCCTTGCAGAAACTCGCCAAAATGAAAATCAGTGGGATAAAGTTCGACCCGCCCCGCTTCAATTTTAGACAAGTCCAAAATATCATTGATTAAAGTCAGCAAATAGTCGCCACAACGCCGAATCACAGACACATGTTCTAACTGTTTTTGATTCAAATTTGAGTCACGTTCTAAAACTTGGGCAAAGCCTAATACGCCATTGAGTGGCGTACGTAATTCATGGCTCATATTCGCTAAAAACGCGCTCTTGGCTTGATTGGCAACTTCCGCCGCTTCTTTTGCCTGTTGCAAGGCAATTTCTGCAAGGCGGCGTTGTGTCACGTCTTCACTGACTCCTAAAATTCCAATAATTTGCCCTGACTCGTTGTACAAAGGAATTTTATTGGTTTCTAACCAAATTCGACTGCCATCATGTGCCTGCAATTCTTCCATGAAGTGATACAGGGGTTGACCCGCATCCATCAACTCGCGGTCTTTGGCTTGGAAGGTAGCCGCCTCTTCATGCCACACCATATCGTAATCGGTTTTCCCTACCACTTCATCGGGTGACTTTTTCCCTGCCATCACTGCCAGTTTTTGATTGCAACCCAAAAACACGCTCTGGCGATCTTTCCAGAAAATAATGTGCGGAATATGGTCAATAATCAGTCGTAAAAAGGCTTCTTTATCACGTAGGGCTTGCTCGGCTTGTTTTTGTGCGGTGAAATCTGCAAACGAGCCAACCATGCGCACAGGTTTCCCCTGTTCATCCCATAACACAATCGCAC
>JBDKHS010000266.1:0-4294 GCA_039797505.1 Pseudomonadota bacterium
GCGCAATTGCAGCCGATTCCTGATTTAGCGACTTGGGAGCAAATCAGCCCAACACAATACCGTTTTCATTTGCAAAACAGGGACGGGCGACAATTTCACGATGGCACGCCGTTGACGGCACATGATGTGAAAGCCACTTATGAATTTGTCTTAACCGCCGCCAATGCTTCGCCACACCGCGCCGCAATTAGTCATATTCAACAAATAAAAGTCATTGATGACCATAGTTTAGATTTCATTTTGAGCAAACCCGATAATTTATTTATTGGGCGTTTGACTATCGGGATTGTGCCGCAGCGCGTGCAAGCGACTTCGTTGCAACGTAATGCCTTGGGCAGTGGCAAGTTTCGGTTGTTGGCGTGGGAACAAGCCAGCCATTTGCAATTACAACGGCTGCGCGACCAGCGCGTGTTTGATTTTTTGGAAGTGAAAGACCCTGTTATCCGTGCCTTGAAATTGTTGCGCGGTGAAATCGATTTGACCCAAGAAGATTTATCGCCTGAATTAGTGGGCTGGTTGAGCAAGCAAGAAAATATTCAGGTGACGCGCCAGTCGGGCGACACTTTTACCTATTTAGGTTTTAATTTGCAAGATGAACTCACGGGAAAATTGCTGTTTCGTCAAGCGGTTGCTTATGCTTTGGATAGAAAAGCGATTATTCATTATGTGCTGGGCGATGGGGCGCGGCTGGCGAGTAGTATTTTGCCGCCTGAACATTGGGCGGGGAATCCTGAGTTGGCGCATTATGAATATAATCCCGAAAAGGCGCGGCAATTGTTGGCGCAATTGGGCATCAGTCCTGAACATCCTGTGAATTTGGTTTATAAAACTTCGAGTAATCCATTTCGGATTCGTTTGGTCACGGTGATGCAGCAGCAATTGCTGGGGTTGGGGATTCATTTGGAAATTCGGAGTTATGACTGGGGCACGTTTTACGGTGATATTAAGGCGGGGCGGTTTCAGGTGTTTAGTTTGTCGTGGATTGGGGTGAAAAGTCCTGATATTTTCCGCTATGCGTTTCACAGTTCTGCTTTGCCGCCCACGGGTGCGAATCGGGGGCGTTTGCAACGTCCTGAAGTGGATAATTTAATTGAGGCTGCGGAAAATGCCCAAGCTCTTCCCGAGCAAGTGCAGGCTTATCGAATTTTACAGGCGTATTTGTTTGAACAATTGCCGTATGTGCCGTTGTGGTATGAAAACAATGTGGTGGCAATGCGGGCGCGGGTGCAAAATTATCGTTTAAATCGTGAGGGGAATTATGATGGCTTGCAGGAGGTGGGGTGGTGATAAAAAACATTGGGATTGGATAGAGATTTGTTTATAATTCAACTACAGAAAAATCCTGTTATAAAATCAAGGTCAAAATGAAATATGTCTATTTGATATTCAACTACATTCTGGGAATATTCTTTTTATTGTCGGGCATCATATTGTTACTTAATAATATTATCCCTGCCATATTGTTGCTGACAATAGCATTCCTTTTACTTCCTCCTGTTCGAGCTTTTCTTTATTTCAAGTTGAACAGAACCCTTTCGCCCACAGTAAGAACACTATCTGTACTTTTACTTCTCGTTATATTTTCTGGCGTATCATCACAATACGAAGACATTAAAAAACAAGAACTTGCCGCTCAGGAAGAGAAAGCACGAATCGAAAAGATTGCTTCAGAAAGACAAAAGCTTGCAGCTTACTTTGATGCAAATAGTGCTCAAATACTAGCTGATGCTAAAGCCAGTCTAATAGCGAATGATTACCAGAATACTATTTTATTAACAACTAAATATATTGGTTTGGGTAACGATCAACTGGTAACAATTCATAATGAAGCGAAAGCTAAACTAGAGCAGGCTCAAAAAGCTGAACAAGCTGAAAAACTCCTAGCAGAAGTAAAAATGTTGCCTGAGTCAGATGCATTGAAGAAAAAGAACATCTACCAACAATTAGTGAATCTATTTCCTAATAATGCAAATTACCAATCAAGCTTTAAGATTTATGAACGCAAAGTGTTAGAAATAGCAGAAGCTCAAAAAATTGCAAAAGCAGAACAGCTTCTGGCAGAAGTGAAAACAGTACCTGACTCAGAAGTACTGAAGAAAAAAAGTATTTACCAACAATTGGTAACATTATTTCCCAAAAATGCAGATTATCAATCAACTCTTCGTAGTTATGAGCGTAAAATCTCAGAAATGGAAGAAGCTCAACGTGTTGCTGAGGCACGGAAAATACAAATAGAGAAGCTTTTTAGTAGATGGGATGGTTCTCTCCGTAGTTTAGAAACCTTAATTAAGAATGCGATGAATGATCCAGACAGTTATCAACATGTAGAAACGAAATATGTGGATAACGGTGATCATTTAATAGTCATTGCCACATTTAGAGGTAAGAACAAGTTTGGAGCTGTTGTCAAAAACAGTGCTACAGCAAAAGTAAGTTTGACTGGCGAAGTGTTGGAGATTATTCAATAGCTAGTTCTGTAGGTTGGGTTGCTAACAGCAACCCAACACCCCCTTAATATCACATTCTTTCACTCCCTATTTTTGTTGGGTTGGTTTGTCACCAACCCAACCTACGATTAAAGTGCTTCCTGTCGTCGGCACATCCTATTATGCTGGTGCTGCTCATGAATAACTCCTAAATAAGAATTTAGTTGAGAGTGAGACTCATCTACAGTCTTAAGCGTACCATTGCATCTTAATAAAATCTATAGTTTGTCCGCTAAATGGGGCAAAAATAGGGAAGGTTTTGGCTTGTGATTATTTTCTTGGTAAATCAGTTGGTTATTTTGTGATTCTCGTGTGTGGAATACTTTCAAAACTGAACTTGTTCCCTAAGTTCATTAATTTTAAGCCGCTTTTTTATTCAGTGTTTCCCAACCCACACAAGCCAGCCAAATGCGTTTGGGAATCGGCTGTTCGCCATTGCGATAATAAATCAAAATGCGGCGACTGATTTCTAATTCTTTGGCAGCTTGATCTAGCGTTAAGTGGTTTTCGTGCATCCACGTCCAAATACGTTCATGTCCGATGCCGCCCGCCTGATCAATTGCCAAATTACGCAAATTATCGCCCGCCAAATCAATTTCACCTTCACCAAATTCGACCGCTCTGCCCCAAGCACTTAATTTCACACTGGCAAATAATACAGGATCACGTAACGGCTGAAGAAAGTTTGATGAGTTAATCCACTCGGTTAAATCCACTATAAAATTTTTTCCGTCTGCATAACGAAGCTGCAAGCGGGCGTTTTCTAAAGCGTGAACGCTGTCTAAACAGAAGGCGGGCTTAGGTTTGCTCATGAGTTAATCTCCAGAAAACGGGTAAGCAATAAGGTACGGTTTTCAACCGCCCATTCAAGTGCGGTATGAATTGCACGGAGGTTATGTGTTCCTTTAAGCACCACACCATCACTGATACGAACTAACCATTCAGCATCACGGGTAATGACATGAAAATGTGGTGGCATGTGGTCTTTAGGGTAAAGATAAATTTTGCAGTTGTCGAAAGATTTGATACAGGGCATGTGCCTATTATAGTGCAATGGTTGCACTATACACTAATATTTATTATTCGCTAAAGTTCTGTAGGTTGGGCTGCTAACAGCAACCCAACCCCCTCTTAATATCACATTCTGGTAGTGCAAAAGAGGGAGTGGTATTAAAATAAGAAAACTGCCAATTATAGAAGAGAAGCTAAGATGCTAACTTGCCCAAACTGTAAAGCCACGCACGTGGTGAAATATGGAAAAACCCGCTCAGGTACACAAAACTACAAATGTCGTGAATGTGGTCGACGTTTTGTAGAACATCCTACCAAAAAATACCTAAGCCAAGAGACATGGGCGCAAATAGATAGTTTGTTAAAAGAAAAGCTACCTCTGCGCGGTATAGCCCGTGTGACAGGAATCTCAGGAACATGGCTGCAACGTTATGTAAACCGATTGTACGAGAAACAACGCCTAGAACCTCAGCCTGTAAAAAAAAAGGAAAGTTGTGTTTAGAATGTGATGAGATGTGGTCATTTGTAGGACACGCTAAAGAGAAAGTGTGGGCTAGCTTTAGACAGGGATTCACGAGAGGTTTTGGGAGTAGCCTTTGGGAAGCGAGATGCAGAAGGGGCACGAGCACTATGGGATTCGCTCCCAGCGGTGTATCGTCAATGTGCAGTCTGTTACACCGATTTCTGGGAAGCTTACAAGAAAGTGCTCCCCAGTAAACGACATAAGGCTGTTGGGAAAGAGACTGGGCTTACTAATCATATTAAGCGATTTAACAATACGTTAAGACAGCGAGTCA